>WHSM01000414.1 GCA_009380105.1 Micromonosporaceae bacterium | reverse complement strand
CGTTCGACCTGGAGCTGCTGTCCCGGGCGGTCACCGCCATGGCAACCCGGCACGAGGCGCTGCGGGTGGTGTTCCCGAGCGACCGCGCCGCCGCACTCGTCGAACCCGCTGAATGCCTGCGGGTCGCCGAGCTCGGGCCGGACTGCCCGGACCCGTACACCGCCGCGGTCGACCTGCTCAGCGCCGACGCCCAGACGCCGTTCGACCTCGCTGCCGGCCCGCTGTTCCGGTGCCTGGCGGTACGGGTGGACGAGACCACCCACCTGCTCGGGGTCGCGATCGACCACGTGATCGCCGACGGCTGGTCCTGCAACCTGCTGGTGCGCGATCTGCTCGGGACGTACGAGGCGCTCCGCCACGGCGAAGCGCCGGAGCTGCCGCCGCTGCCGGTGCAGCACCTGGACTTCGTGGCCTGGGAGCTGGCGTACCTGGCCGGGGGCGCCCGGGAGCGGCTGCTCGACTACTGGCGTGCCGCGCTGGCGGGGACCGACCCGATCCCGGACTCGGGGCTGGCAGACGCGTCGGTCCCAGCGGACGCGCCGGCACGGCTGGAACGGGTGCGGAACCCGCTCGCTGACGGGTTCCGGCAGCGCCTGACCCGATTCGCGGCGGCGTGCCGCACCACTCCTTACACCGTGTTGTCGGCGGCGCTCGCGGCGGCGGTGCTCACCCAGCGCCGGGCGGACGAGGCCGCGTCAGGTGACAACGTCGCGCTGTTCGTGTCGTTCAGCAACCGCACGCACGCGGCGGCGCAGGACGCGTTCGGCTACTTCGCCACCCCGGGGACGCTGCGCACCGACCTGTCCGGCGACCCGGATTTCACCGAGTTGGTACGCCGCCAGGCGCAGACCGTCTCCGGCGCGCTCCGGCACCAGGAACTGCCGCACGCGGTGATCGTCCGGGAACTGTGCCCGGAGCAGTACGGCTGCCGGTACCGGGGCGGCGCCGGCCCGGCGACCCGCTACCTCAACTTCGACCTGGCGCAGCACCGGACCCGGCCGTTCGGCTTCGGGGTGCGCGGCCTGACCGCCTCGATGATCTGGGTGCCCCGGCCCGAGACCCCGCGCGGCGGGTTGCGGCTGCTGGCGTACCAACTGGAGAAATCGATGGACCTGGAGCTGCGTTACCGCACCGACCGGTACGGCGCGCCGTGGGCGGAGCGGTTCCTGGAGCGGATGCGCCAGATCCTGTACGACGGCGTGGCCGACCCGTCACAACCGCTGTCGACCCTGGGGCGGCTCGCGGACCGGAGCACGTCGTGACCGGCCCTCGGGTGCACACCGTGCCGGACCTGTTGCGGGTCCGCGCCGAACAGCAGCCCGACCGGGACGCGTTCCTCACCCCCGACGGCTATTCGCTCACCTTCCGGGAGTGGCAGCGCCGCTCTGACGCGCTCGCCGCGGCGCTGGCCCGGTGGGTGCGCGCCGGCGACCGGATCGGGCTGCGCTACCGCAACGCCGACTGGCCCGACTTCGCGGTGGCGTACCTCGCGGTGCAGCGGGCGGGCGGCGTTTCGGTGCCGCTGTCGGCCCGGCTGCCGGCGATCCAGCTCAGGTACGCGCTGCGGCACTGCGGCGCCTCCGGTCTGCTGCACACCGCCGACAGGCCCCCGGTCGTCCCCGACTGGTCCGGCTGGACCGCGACCGCCGACGAGTTGGGCGGGGCCGACAGCCCGGAGGACGTGTCGCCGGCCGAAGCGGCGCCGGACGACCTGGCGCAGATCCTCTACACCTCGGGCGCCACCGGTGCCCCGAAGGGCGTCGCGGCCAGCCACGCCAACCTGCTGGCGGGGCACCGGCCGGACGCCCGGCAGCGCCCGCTGGCCCACTCGCGGCACTTCCTGCACGCCTTCCCGATCGGCCACAACATCGGCCAGACGATGCTGCTGAACACGCTGACCGCCGCCCCGACCGCGCTGGTCGCGGGCGAGTTCGACGCGGAACGCTGCTGCGCCCTGATCGAACGGCACCGGGTGGGCGCCGTCTTCCTGGTCCCCACCATGGCCATCGACCTGCTCTCGTCCGGCGCGCACCGGCGGTACGACCTGTCCAGCGTGGTGCTGCTCGGCGCCACCGGCGCGGCGCTGCCACCGGCCGTGGCTGTCGCGCTCACGGAGGCGTTCGGCAACGCGACGGTGGTCAACTACTACACCTCCACGGAGGCGGCGCCGACCCAGACCACGATGGTGTTCGACCCGGACCGCCCGGCCTCGGTGGGGCGGGCGACCCACGGCGAAGACGTCCTGGTCGGGGTCCCGGAGTCCGGGCCGCTGCCGGCCGGTGAGATCGGTGACGTGTGGCTGCGGTCAGCGGCGGCGCCTCGCTCGTACTACGGGGATCCGGGGGCGAGCGCCGCGGTGTTCCGCGACGGCTGGACCCGGATGGGCGACGTCGGCTACCTCGACGCCGACGGCTACCTGCACCTGATGGACCGGGAGAGCGACGTGGTGAAGTCGGGCGGCTTCAAGGTCTCGACGCTGCAGGTGGAGGCCGCGCTGCACGAGCACCCGGCCGTCACCGAGGCCGCCGCGGTCGGCGTCGCGCACCCCAGCCTGGGCACTGTTGTCGCCGCCGCGGTGGTGCCGGGCGCCCCGGTCACACCGGATGAGCTGCGCGCGTTCCTGGCTGACCGGCTGGCGCAGCACGAGCAGCCGACCCGGATCGTGGTCCTGGACGACCTGCCGCGCAACGAGGTCGGCAAGGTCGTCAAGCGCACCTTGGCCGAACGCCTCGCGACGCCGGAGCCGCCGCCGGCCACCGCACCCGCGACCGGCCCGACAGACCCCGCGACCGGGCCGGCTTCGGTCACCGAGGCGACGCTCGCCGGGCTGTGGGGCGAGCTGTTCGGCTCCGGCGCGGACGCCGGCTTCGGCCCGTCCGTCGACTTCTTCGCCGCGGGCGGCGACTCCCTGAAGGGCAACCGGCTGGCCGCCCGGATCGCGGCGGAGTTCGGCGTCGAGGTGCCGCCCACGTTCCCCTTCGACTTCCCGCTGCTGGCCGCCCAGGCGGAGGCGATCGACGCACAGCGGGCGCCCGTGCCGACGACAGGAGACACCGATGGACCGTGAGCAGGCGGACGACCGCACCTACCGGGTGGTCGTCAACGACGAGGACCAGCACTCGATCTGGCCCGAGGACCGGGAGCTGCCGGCGGGCTGGCGGGCCGAGGGCACGGTCGGCAGTGAGCAGGAGTGCCTGGACCGGATCGAGGCGGTGTGGACCGACATCACACCCCGCAGCGCCCGCCGCGTCCCGGCCTGAACCAGGCCGGCCGGTCAGCAGGAAGGCGGCATCCGATGACCACCTCACCCGACGTCGCGCTGTCGGAGACCAAGCGGGCGTTGCTGCGCCGCCGGCTGAGCGGCGACCCGGCCGCCGTCGAGATCCCGCGCCGCCCGGAGGGCGTCCCGCCCCCGCTGTCGTACGCCCAGGAGCGGCTCTGGTTCATGGAGCAGTACTCACCCGGCACCGGCGCGTACGCCCTGCCGCTGGCGCTGCGGCTGCACGGCGACCTGGACGTGGCCCGGTTGACCCGGGCGCTGCGCCAGGTCGTGTCGCGGCACGAAACCCTGCGCACCAGCTTCCCGGCAACCGAGGACGGGGCGCCGTACGTCCAGATCGCCGACCCGCTGCCCGTCGAACTGGAACAGCTCGACCTCGACGCCGGGGACGTGCCACTGGACCAGCGGGAACGCCGTGCCGCCGAGCTGGTGTCCGAGTCCGCGGCCCGCCCGTTCGACCTGGCGGCGGGGCCGTTGCTGCGGGCCGGGCTGTGCCGGCTCGGGGCCGGCGACCACGTCCTGCTGCTGACCGCCCACCACGCGGTCAGCGACGGCTGGTCCACCGGCATCCTGGTCGACGAGCTGCTCGCCTGCTACGACTCCGCCGACCCG
>WHSM01000424.1 GCA_009380105.1 Micromonosporaceae bacterium | reverse complement strand
TGGATGGAGACCGAGCCACCCTGGAGTCAGTGTGACCGCACTCGACGGACCGTCTGCTCCACAGACCCGCATGTTGTTGGCCAGCGACGGGTCGACCACGACGCTGCTGCAAGCGCTGTTGGGTGAGGAGTTGGAGCTTCGGCTGGACGGGGTCGACGTGCGGACCGGCGGCGACGTCGCGGAGGCCGCCCGCGCGGCGCTGGGAATCGACGAGGACGCGTCGGTGCTGGTGCGCCGCTCGGCGTTGGTGACGGGCGCCGGCGTGGAGGTGTCGCGGAACCGCGTGGTGGCCAGCGCGCTCGCCAGCGACGTGATCGGCCGGGTGCTCACGGGTGCGAAGCCGATCGGCACGATCATGAACGGCCGTCGCGCCGGGCATCACCGGATCCCGCTGGAGTCCGGCTGGTCCTGGTGGGACCCGGCCGGCGCGCGGCTGCCGTGCGCTTTCAAGGCGTACGTCATCGTCGAGGACGGCACGCCGGCCATCCACGTGTTCGAGCGGTTCAACCCGCGGTTCATCCCCACGGCCGGGTATCCGATGGTGCCGCTCCACGTGGCGCGCGGCGGCCTAGTGGACTCGACAGCGACCGAGTGGAGAGGTGGCCGATGAGCCTTGCCGCCAGCGTGGTCATCGTGGGCGCCGGGCCGGCCGGACTGCTGCTCGGCAACATCCTCGCCGATCACGGCGTGGACTGCCTGATCCTGGAACGGCACACCCGCGAGCACATCGAGCGGCGACCCCGGGCCGGCCTGATCGAGCACTGGGCGGTGCGAGAGCTCACTGAGCTTGGCCTCGCCGATCGCCTGCTCGCGGAAGGCGCCCGGCACGACTCGTGCGAGTTCCGGTTCCTGGGCCGCCGCAACGTCTCGCGGTACGGGGACCTGGCTGGTGGCCGGGCGCACTACGTGTATCCGCAGCAGGAGCTGGTCAAGGACATGGTGGCGGCGTACCTCAAGAAAGGTGGACAGCTGCGGTTCTCGGCGCCGGCTGTCACGATCGACGGGTTCCACGACCGGCCCCGCGTGACCTTCGAGGAGGCCGGCGTCACCCGGACGGCGCGCGGCGAGGTGGTGGCGGGCTGCGACGGCTTCCACGGAGCGGCGCGGGCCAGCGTCCCGCCCGACGCCGTGACCAGGTACGAGCACCAGCACCGGGACGGCTGGCTGGCGGTGCTGGCGGCGGCGCCGCCGTCCACCGAGCAGATCATCTATGCGCTGCATCCGGACGGGTTCGCCGGGCACATGCTCAGGTCGCCGACGGTGAGCAGGTACTACCTGCAGTGCCCGGCCGGCGACGCGAGCGAGAACTGGTCCGACGACCGGATCTGGTCGGAGCTGCGGCGTCGCCTCGCCACCTCCGACGACTGGACGCTGCGGGATGGCCCGATCCTTGACAAGGGCGTGCTCGACATGCGGAGCTGGGTCGGCGAGCCGATGCGGTTCGGCAACCTGTGTCTCGCCGGCGACGCCGCGCACATCCTGACCCCGGCCGGGGCCAAGGGCATGAATCTCGCGTTGGGCGACGCGCGGGAGTTGGCGCTCGGCCTGCTGGACCGCTTCCACCGTGGCGACGACCGCCGGCTGCTGGCGTACTCGGAGACCAGGTTGGAGGCCGTGTGGCGCGCGCAGGAGTTCTCCAACTGGCTGCTGGACCTGCTCCACGGGACCGGTGACGACGCGCAGCCCCGGCCGTTCGCGGACCGGCTCCGCCGGCAGGCGATCGGGCAGATCACCGGCGGCGGGGCGCGTGCGAGAGCTTTCGCGGAGAGTTACGTGGGATGAGCGGCGCGCCTATCTGCTCACGGAGCCTCTGGTGCGGGCCGAGGCGTTCTGGCGGGTGACCACCCGGTAAGCGTCTTCGATACGCGCGGCTAGCGCCACTTCGGTGGCGGTGAGTCCTTCGGCGTGCTGTGCGATGCGGACCTGGGTGAGCCCGTTCACGCGCCGGATGTCGGGACGGAGTCGGAAGGCGTCAGCGAACACCTTGGCCCGCTCGGTCAGATCGGCGTGTTGTGACTCGTCGATGTCGAAGGTGCGGCAGATCTCGTGCCTGTCGTTGGACCATCCGTCCAACTGCGACAAAGCATCATGCAAGAAATCCTGGCCGAGTGCAGCCATTCATCCTCCCCATTGGCGACGTTGCCATCGGCTCGTGACCAAATTGTCTCGGCGCCGTTATCTCAGCGGTGTTTCGAGTCTGCACGTTGTCTGTGCGGATGTCTACGCCGACAAAACGCGCGAGCCGGACGTTAAGGTGGCGGGTGCCCATGGTCGTCGATGATCTGGCAGTCTTGAGCACCGTGCATAGTGAACCGACTGAATCCAAGGCGGCGCCGCCGGTGACATCGACCCCTCAGGATCTGCCGGTGATAGTCGGCGCCGCGATCGTGTCGGACGGCAGGGTGCTCGCCTGCGAACGCGCAAACCCTGCCGAGGTGCGCGGCATGTGGGAATTCCCCGGAGGCAAGGTGGATCCGGGTGAGACGGAGCGCGAGGCGCTGGCGCGGGAGTGCATGGAGGAGTTGGGCGTACGCATCGAGGTGTCCCGCCGGGTCGGGGCCGATGTGCTGCTCTCCCATGGCGGCGCGGTGCTCAAGGTGTACCTGGCGCGGCTGGTGGAGGGCGTGCCGTACCCGCACGAGCACTCTGACCTGCGGTGGTTGGACATGAGCCAACTGCACAGCGTGCCGTGGCTGCCTGCGGACGCCCCGATCGTGGCGGAGCTGCCGCCGTTCCTCGGCTGACCTTGCTACGCGTCTGAACGCTTGAAGATCTTGCTGCCCAGCCAGACCAGCGGGTCGTACCTGCGGTCCACGGCGCGTTCCTTCATCGGAATGATCGCGTTGTCCGTGATCTTGATGTGCTCAGGGCAGACCTCGGTGCAGCACTTGGTGATGTTGCAGTAGCCCATGCCCTGCTCTTCGGCCGCGAACTCCTTGCGGTCGGTCTTCGCGTCGAGCGGGTGCATGTCCAGCTCCGCGGCCCGGATCATCACCCGCGGCCCGGCGAACGCCTGCTTGTTGTCCTCGTGGTCCCGGATCACGTGGCAGGTGTTCTGGCACAGGAAGCACTCGATGCACTTACGGAACTCCTGCGAGCGCTCCACATCGACCTGCTGCATCCGGTACTCACCGGGCTTCAGATCCGCCGGGGGCGCGAACGCCGGCAGCT
Organism: Micromonosporaceae bacterium; assembly: GCA_009380105.1. Taxonomy (GTDB): domain Bacteria; phylum Actinomycetota; class Actinomycetes; order Mycobacteriales; family Micromonosporaceae; genus WHSM01. The sequence continues at coordinate 553 of WHSM01000424.1, read as the reverse complement.
CCCGTGCCTTCTGGTAGTTGAAGGACACGTCGGTGACCAGGTCCCGTACCACTGGGAAGGCACGCAGTGGAGTGACGGTGACCGTCTCATTCGGATCGAACGTGCTCATCCGGGTCATGCACAGCAGCCGCGGCGTGCCGTTGATCTCCGCTGAGCAGGAGCCGCACTTGCCGGCCTTGCAGTTCCACCGCACCGCCAGATCCGGCGTCTGCGTGGCCTGCAACCGGTGGATCACGTCGAGGACCACTTCGCCCTCGTTGACCTCTACCGTGTAGTCGGCCAGCTTGCCGCCGTCGTCGTCACCGCGCCACACGCGGAAGTGGTGCTCCGCCATCTCTACTTGTCACCCTCCTGCGCGGCCGCGCCTTCGGAAACGCCGGCTGCGGCGTCGTACTCGGAAAGCTCTTCTTCAGTGAGGTACTTGGACAGCTCGGTCCGGTCGAAGAGCGTGAGCAGCTCCGGCCGCATCTTCGGCACGTCCTGGCGCTGCAGGCTGACGTCATCGCCCTCCAGCGAGCACACCAGGTTGACCTTGCGCCACTCGGGGTTCATG
>WHSM01000557.1 GCA_009380105.1 Micromonosporaceae bacterium | reverse complement strand
GGCGGCGAGCCCGTGACCCACCTGCGGCTGGAGATCCACCCCGACGGCGGGGTGGCGCGACTGCGGGCGTACGGGCAGCTGACCGCCGAGGCGGCCGACGTGATCGCGGCGCGCTGGTTCAACACACTGCCGGACAGCCACGCCCGCGAGGTCCTCGCCGGAGTCACCGACGCCGACGCAGAGGAGCTCCTCGCCTCCCGGCCGGTCACCGCGCCCCCGGATCACCTGCGCGCCGCGCTCAACCGGCGGTGATCAAGGACTGGTTGTCGCGACACGCCGAGGCAACGCGCGACCACTCCTTGATCAACGGGATCGGGGCTAGTTGACGGTGCCCGTGCGTTCTGCGAGTTTCGTGGCGAGGTGACTGATCAACAGGTCGCTGGCCATCGTCTGGACGGTCTTGTCGAGCTTGATCTGCCGGCCGTCGCCCCGGCAGATCATGATGTAGACCATGTAGTGGCCGCGCTCTTCCCAGTAGAGCGCCAGCGACGCCTTGCCGATCTGCGCGGACGCGCCACGCGCGACCAGCCCGACGAACGAGCCCCTGTCCTTGGTGACCAGCGGGTCGATCTTCTTGGAGTGCCCTTTCTCCTTGAAGTTGAACACGCCCGCCGTGGCGCCGTACTTGCCGTCCTTGGAGTTGATCGCCGCTCGCACCACCTGGTTGCAGCCGAGTTGCTTGACCACGTTTTGCAGCTCGCGGGTCACGCCTTTGGCGCAGTCGTTGAGGGTCCCTTTCTTGACCACTTTGTACGACCGGGTCTTGCCGTCGTTCTCGTCCTTGATGGCGATGTCCTTGCTGCCGAAAAGCTCCTTCTCGGTCAGCGGCTCGCGGTCGGTGGAGCGTGAGCTGATGTCGATCGGGCTCGCTGTGGGGCTCGGCGAGGCCGACGGCGACTTGCTCTTGGAGGTGTCCGCTGACGCGTTGGGCGACTCGTTGGCGGCAGGGGCGCCGTCGTCCCGGAAGACGAAGTAGCCGCCCACGCTGCAGACCGCGAGCACCACGACCGTGGTGAGCACCGCCAGCGCGGTGAGCCAGAAGCGGGAGCCGCCGGACGGCGGGGGCGGGGGCGGGCCGAAGCCGGGCGGCTCGGCGAACTGACCGCGGTCGAAGCCGGGCGGGGGGTGCTGGCCGGGCGCCTGGTGCTGCCCGTGCGGCGGCTGGCCCGGGTGGCGCGCCGGTTGACCGTAGACGCCGCCGGGCGGCTGGTGCTGGCCGTGCGGGGGTTGCCCGTGCGGGGGCTGGCCGTGCGGGGGCTGGCTGTGTGGCGGTTGCCCGTGTGGCGGTTGCGGCGGACCGGGCTGCTGCGGCCCGTACCCGCCTCCCGGGCCGTACGGATCCTGGGCATGGCCCGAGGGGTACGCCGGCCCGCCGGGCTCCTGGCGTCGCGGTGAGCCGTAGACCCCGCCGGATGGCGGTGGGACGGCGCCGCCGTGGCCGGGTCCGCGGGGCCGACCTGGGTACTGATCCCCGAGCGACATGCGGCACAGCGTACAGCCGGGATGTCACTCCTATGGCGCCCTGCCAGTGCGGCTGTGACACGTCCCGCGCGACAATCAGCCCATGTCGAGTGTGCCGCCAGCGGACCCTGCCCAGCACTACTTCACAGTCACGCCCGGAGCGCCGGTAAAGCACCGATATGTAGAGTTCACGGTGGCTGGTCGGGCGCTGAAGCTGCGCGGGTCGTCCGGGGTGTTCTCCGCTGACCGGCTGGATCCGGGCACCGCGGTGCTGCTGCGTAAGGCGCCGCTGCCGACCGCCCGGGGCGAGTACCTGGATCTCGGCACTGGGTACGGGCCGATCGCCTGCGCCCTGGCCGTGTCCGCGGCCGACGCCGCCGTCTACGCCGTCGATGTCAACACCCGGGCGCTGGACCTGGCACGGCACAACGCCGACCAGCTCGACCTGGGCGACCGGATCGTCACCGCGCGCCCGGACGACCTGCCGGAGGACCAGATGTTCGACCAGATCTGGAGCAACCCCCCGATCCGGATCGGTAAGGCCGCCCTGCACGAGCTGCTCGACCGGTGGCTGCCGCGACTGCGACCCGACGGGGTGGCGTGGCTGGTGGTGGCGCGGCATCTCGGCGGCGACTCGCTGCAGCACTGGCTCGCCGACAAGGGCTGGCAGGTCGACCGCCACGCCAGCCAGAAGGGCTACCGCGTCCTCGCGGTCCGCCACTGACCGGGGTGTGCGGTAGAAAAGCAGGCGACGTTGGCGCTCCTGCCGCGCACAATCACTTGTTTGTGGGGTACGTAGACGTGGCGGGAGTGGGGC
>WHSM01000012.1 GCA_009380105.1 Micromonosporaceae bacterium | reverse complement strand
GGGGCGAGCCGATGACCGGGGAGCCGCTGCTGCAGCTGACCTGGACTGATCCCGTCACCGGCCGTCGCGGCTACCTGGTGATCGACAGCCTGGTGCGCGGCGTCGCCAGCGGCGGGCTCCGGCTGCGGGACGGCTGCACCCTGGCGGAGGTGCGCGGCCTGGCCCTTGGCATGATCCTCAAGGAAGCGCTGGTCTACGACCCGGCGGACCGCTACATCCCGCTCGGCGGTGCCAAAGGCGGTATCGACATCGACCCGCAGGACCCGCGGGCGCCGGAGGTGCTGCGCCGGTTCCTGGCCGCGCTGTTGCCGATCGTGCGCGAGCAGTGGAATTTCGGTGAGGACTTCGGGCCGCGCCAGGAGTTGCTCGACGAGATCGCGGCCGAGCTGGGGTTGCGGTCCACTGTGGAGGCCGTCTTCGCGCGGATCGCCGACCCCGAGGCGGCGCGTGCCCGGTTGCGCTCGGCGTTCCGGGTTGCGGTTGACGGCATCTCACTGCCAGATCTTGTCGGTGGGTACGGAGTGGCGCAGGCGACTCTGGTCGCGGCTGAGCGGATGGGCATCGATCCTCGCGAGGCTGCCGTGGTAGTGCAGGGGTTCGGGTCGATCGGCGGGGCCGCCGCGCGCTACCTCGCCCGCGCCGGCGTGCGGATCGTGGGGATCGCCGACCGGGAGGGGCTGGTCAGCAATCCGCGGGGGCTGGACGTGGAGGCGCTGCTGGCCTCCCGGGACGGGCTCGGCGTGATCGATCGCGGCCGGCTGCGCGCCGGCGACCGCAAGGGCGACCGGGCCGGATGGCTCGACCTGCCCGCCGACATCCTGGTCCCCGCCGCGATGTCGTACGTCATCGGCGTCCCCGAGGCAGCGCGGGTGCCCGCTCGGCTGATCGTCGAGGGCGCCAACCTGCCGATCCTCCCCGAAGCCGAAGCGGCGCTGCTCGCCCGCGGGGTGACGGTGGCGCCTGACTTCCTGGCCAACGTGATGACCAACGCCTGGTGGTGGTGGGTGGTGTTCGGCGACATCGAGCCGACCGCCGAGGCGGCCTTCGAGAAGATCTCGGGCGCCATGCGGCGCCTGGTGACGGCCGTCGCCGACTCCGGCGCCGCCTCGTGGCGGGATGCCGCGTTGACACTCGCGGCCCGCAACGCCGACGAGATCGCGCGCCGGCACGGGACAGGCTAACGCGCCCCTACGATCCCGTACGGCTCCAGGTACCAGCCCAGGATGGCGTCGCAGGGGTGGTGGTCGAGCACGGTGAGCGCCAGCCCGAACAGCTTTGTGACGTGGGGCTGCGAGAAAGGGATGAAGCTGCCGGATCGGACCGGCGTCGTCCGGTGCACCCGTAGCCCCGCCCGGGCCGCTGGGGCTGAGCAGCCACTCGGGGTCGTCTCCGTAGTGGAGCTGGGAGAAGGTGGGCTCGACCTCGCCGGCATTGGTGACGACGTCGACCGAGTGGCCCTGCGCTGCCAGGGCTCGGGCCGTCCAGAACGTCTGCGCGCTCACGCCGCCCTCGACAGGCGGGAACTTGCGCAGGAGAAGGAGCCTCATCGTCCTGGACCTGGCGGTCTAGAAGCGTTGCGTCGGGGGCTGGATCTCCACTGCGGCGCATGTCTGAGCGCACCAGATCCCGCACTGGTCGCAGGAGGGATCCATCACCTCTCCGCCGAGAGGCCGCGGCCACAGGTGGGCCGGCGGCGGCTCCCGGAGGATCTCCTCGTAGTCCTCCAGGAACAGCACGTACCCGCTCTTCTCGGTCTGTTCCTTCGCCTCGCCTTTGCCCGCGGGCAGGTGGTGGATGAACCCGCCGCCAAGCTGCCGGCAGAACTCCGCGTAGGAAGAGGTGAACAGGATGAACGGGTGCCAGAGCTCGTCGAGCGGCCCCCCGCATGCCGTACCTGCCGGGGCTGAGCGCTGACCAGCCCGGCCCAAGGCCCTGGGCGGTTTGCCGGAAACCCGGCTTCCAGGTCGTGTTGACCCTGGATGCCGTTGCGGCGGGCAGGAGATCGCGTGAGAGACCAGCTAGGTGAGCATCACTGATGCCAAAGATCTGTCCAGATCCCGACAGATTGTTCTCCGGGTGCCTGCACCGCACGACTATGACTGTCAGAAGTGGCTCATGTGCACACTGCGTTCAACGGGTTGTTGGAACACGTCACGATCACAGCGGTCGTTCGCGCTGTGCCGGCTTGGTGAATAGCTGGGGGGACGATGCCATCGGAGCATGAGATCGACGCACCCTCCGTACGAGTATGGGAGGGCGTCCTGACGCGGGCGGACTGCCGTTCCATGATCGAGGACATGGTTGCTGCCACAACCGTCGCCGGCGGAGTGTTACGGCAGAGCCGCGAGGCGGTAGATCCGCGGTTGCGTAGGTGCTCTGAACACTCGCTCGGCACGGGGCAAGCGGCCACGGTCGTTGCGGCGATGCGGGAGGTGGCCGGCCAGGCTCTCACTGCGCATCCGCTGAGCGAGGTGCGGCTGGACGGCCCGAAGTTCTGCAGCTACTCCGTGGGCGAGCACTTCCGGGCCCACCGCGACCGCTCGGCGGATCCGCTCGATCCCGCGGCCGTACGTGCCCGTCTTCTGTCGATCGTGTGCCTGCTCAACGACACCGATTCGGCGGGGGGTCTGCCCGCGTTCGATGGGGGCGCGCTGGTGACGCATGTTCCGCGCGGCAACGGCGGCGTTGAACCCGTGAACATCACGCCAGTAGCCGGCTCCGTCGTAGTTTTCAAGGCCGATCTCCTCCATGAGGTACGCCCCGTGCGGAGCGGTGTGCGGTACTCGGCGATCGGTTGGCTTTACAGCGTCGACTAAGTCAAGGGAGTCACGATGATAGGTCTCCATGACGAGCTCAACGAGCGCCTGGAACTGCGCGTTGTGCCTGATTTCGTCGACGAGTTCCGACCGGAGTTGGCGGCGTTCCTGGGAGGTCTCCGAGCTGGGCACCTTCTCGAAGAGGTGTTCGTGCCTCTCGGCGCGACCACCCGCACGAGGGCGGCCGTGGCATACGAGGAGCGCCCGTGGCCACCCGCGGGGATCGGAGCCCGCGCGTTGCGGGGTGTAGCGCTGGCGGTCGTGAGCGAGGACGGTCAGGCGCTGCTGACTCCCGTCATGCTGTCCCCTCAACACGCCACCAACGTAGGGTTGGCGTCGGCGCTCACGAAGATTCTGTTCGAGGACCTCTCAACCGCAGGCGTGGAATGGGTCGCCCTGTTCGTCAACGAACGGTCGAAGGTGGTCGCCGGCGAGCTCAGCAGCGCCGGCTTCGAACCACGGCAGGCGCGGGTGCTCACCGGGCAGACCGAGTTCACGGCGTTCGCGGCAAAGCCGTCCGCGACACTTGAGGCACTCGGGCTCGCCGATGCCAGGCTGGGTGACGTACTCGCCCTCAACCTGGACCGTGCACAGGTTTCTCGGCTCACCGCGTTGCAGCTGGCTCTGGCCGCCGGCGTGGCGAACTACTGGGCCGATCGCACGCCGTGGGCCGAGGTGTTCCCCGGATTCATCGACTGGGTCGCGCTGCCGCCCGGTGGCATCACGGGCACACCAGGTCCCGGGGTTGACCCGGTGGACCCAGTGATCATCGTGCCCAAGTAAGACGACTCTTCAGCAATGCCGCGCTCGATCGACATCCTCATCCGCTCCTACTACCGCGACCTGCGCTGGCTCACGCTTGCGCTGCGTTCCATCGAGATGTTCGTCACCGGGCATCGCCAGGTCGTCGTGGTGCTTCCCCGGGCCAGCCTGTCGCGGATGGAGCTGTCTGCGCTGCATGGCATGCCAAGGGTGCGGCTGCGTACGTGCCGCGACCATCGCGACGATTACCTCGGCCAGCAGATAACCAAGCTGAATGCCGATCTCCACACCGACGCTGACATCATCGTCCACCTCGATTCGGATCAGGTGTTCGTCGCGCCTTGTGACCTGCGTGCGCGCCTGTTCGACTCCGGTCGACCTCGCGTGTCCTTCGACACCAGCGGCCGGCGACCGGCGACCGATGGATGGCGACGGTGTCCGGGCCTTTTCTTCGGCAAGCCGGTGCCGTGGGATCTGGCCACCCCGCTGCCGCTCGCTCTGCCCCGCCACATCCACGCGGGACTTCGGGACTACTGCCGACGCAGACACGGCATGTCGATCGCGGAGTATGCGGAACTCACAACGATCGCGAGGTTCTGCGAGCTCGCGCTCCTGCGCGGTTACTCTCTTGTGAACGAGCCGACGAAATACGCGTGGGTAGACATCAGCGACGGCGACTTCGTTCCGGAGTGCTGGACCTTCTGGAGTCGGGCCGAGAAACCCACCACGGTGGCGCACCGTCTGCCAGCGGCGCTCGCAGCCCACGGTGTCTGGACCGCACCATGAGCCTGTCGGCGCCAGTGTCCGTGGTCATCTCCAGCTTCCAAGAGGGCGCCGCGCTCGCGGAGACGGTCAGTAGCGTGTCCCGGGCGAACCCAGTGCCCCGTGAGATCGTCATAGTCGACGACGGCAGCACCGACGGCTCGACGGAACGTGCGTGGCCATTACGCGTCACCGTCGTGCGGCAGCAGCACATCGGAATCGCAGCAGCGCGAAACCGCGGCGCGTGCGAGGCCACCCAACCGACCCTCGTCTTTCTTGACGCCCATTGCACCGTCGACGACTTGTGGCTGGAGCCGATACTCCACGCACTCACCGAGGACCCCGATGCGTTGGTCGGACCGGCCGTACGGGACGCCGACCACCCTCGCTACGTAGGGTGCGGCGCCCAGATCGTCGACACCCTGTTCACCTATCGATGGTGTCAAGTCGCAACCACCGAGCGCGGAGCTGTCGACGTCGGGCTCGTCCCTGGTGGGTGCCTTGCGGTAAGACGCGACCGATTCCTGCGCTCAGGCGGCTTCGGCCCATTCACCGGATTCGGAATCGAGGACGTCGAACTAGGTTTGCGCTGGTGGCGCGCCGGATATCCGCTGCTCGGCGCACCTGGATCCGTGGTGACCCACCGATTCCGAGCCCGCCCCCGGCAGCGCCCGGATCATCAGGCGTGGCTGCAGAACATACTCCGCACAGCACTCCTGCACCTGTCCGGCGAGCAACTCCGCGCCTGCGTCACGGCTTGCGCACGCTTCTGGTATTTCAGCACGGCCATAGCGACAGTTCTATCGGAACCGTGGATGGCCACGCACCGACGCATGTCGGACACTGAGGTTCGCACTGTCGCCGCATACTTCGACCAGTGGGCCCCCCGAGCCTTCCCGCCACCGCCGATTGCAGGCAGTCCGAGTTCGGCGAGGCGTGAAAGTACTGGATTCAGGCGCCGTTGAAACAACTGTCCGGTCGTTTACCCGAGCCCTACAGGCCGAGACGGCTCCGCCGGCAGGGAGAAATCGACATGGCGCGTTTCAGCAGCGGCGCGCTGACTGGCTGGTATGGGCTATGGATCTGTACGCATCGTCTTGCGTTCGGGACACTGTGTGCATGTCGTTCACCATCGATGGCCCTGATACCGCGATCGGCGACGACGGGGCCGCCGTCCGCCCCTGCCAGCCTTCCACCCACCGACGACGTGCTCGGCGCCGTGATCAGCCACTCACCGGCCTGGCACGCTGTCCGCGACACCGTGCTGTTCGAGACCTACGGTCTTCGCCTCGTCGAGGAGTCGGCCGCCCCGAGCGCACACGGCCACCGCACCGCTGCCCGCGCTCTGGTGCGCACCCGTGGCTACCCCTCATGGTGGTCGGACTCCCCGGCGATCACCGGCCGCGCGCTGGAAGCGGTCGGGCTGCAAGGACCCATGCTCTACCCGGAGCAGGCGCTGTTGTTCCGGTTGGTCGCAACTGATTCCGACACGGAGTGGAGGTAGGCCGGTGGCACGGCTGGTTCGTTTCGCTTCGCCTCGCACGGCGCAGGTGGTTGATGTCGACGACCCGGCGCCGGGGCCGGGCGAGGTGCTGCTGAAGACGGCGTACTCAGGCATCTCAGCCGGCACCGAGCTGACCGCCTACCGGGGCACCAACCCCTATCTCGCCAGGGAATGGGACCCCGAACGGCGCCTGTTCCTCTCCGGCGAGTCGGTGCGCACGTACCCCCTGGACGGTTGGGGGTACGAGGAGGTGGGCCGGGTCGCGGCGGTCGGCTCCGACCAGGACGCCGACCTGGTGGGGCGACTGGTGTGGGGCGCCTGGGGGCACCGCTCCGCCGTGGCGCGTCCCGCAGAGCACGTCCGGCCACGCCTTCTGGCCGACGGCTCGGAACCGATCACGGGGGTGTTCGGGAAGATCGGGGCGATCGCGCTGAACGCCGTGCTGGACGCCGACATCCACGTGGGGGAGACGGTCGCGGTGTTCGGCGCCGGCGTTCCGGGCCAGATCGTGGCCCAGTTGGCGAGGCTCAACGGCGCGAGCGTCACCGTGGTGGACCCGGTCCCCGGGCGCCGTGCCTTGGCCGAACGCCTCGGCGCCGACGCTGCCCTGGACCCGTCAGCAGATGACGTGGCTGCGGCTGTTCGCGCCGCGACCGGCAACCGCGGCGCCGATGTCGTGATCGAGATGAGCGGCGCCTACTCGGCGTTGCAGGAGGCTGTCCGCACCGCCGGCTACAGCGCCCGCGTGGTGGCCAGTGGCTTCTTCCAGGGCGACGCGAGCGCGGTACGGCTGGGCGAGGAGTTCCACCACAACCGCATCGCCATCGTCGGATCGCAGATTTCCGGGGTCGCGCCGCACCTGCAGCACCGATGGGACGAGCTGCGCATGTCCACGACCGTGTTCGCGCTGGAGCGTGCCGGCCGCCTGGCGTTGACCGATCTGATCAGCCACGTGGTGCCGGCGGAGGACGCCCCGAAGGCGTTCGAGATGCTCGACACAGGCTCGGAGGAAGCAATGCAGGTCGTCCTGAAGTACGGGGCCGATTCATGACCGCCGCCACGCCAGTCCCTCCCGCTCCCGTGTCCTCCGGCAGGTTCGGATGGGGCATTCTGGCCACCGGAGGGATCGCCCGCGCCTTCACCCGCGACCTGCTGCGTCACGGACACCGTGTGGTCGCCGTCGGCTCCCGGAATGTCGAGAGCGCTCGCGCGTTCGCAACCGAGTTCGGGATCGGCCACGCACACGGTTCCTACGAAGCCCTCGTGGCGGACCCGGACGTGGACATCGTGTACGTGGCGACGCCGCACAACCTCCACGCCGCCAACGCGACTGCCGGGCTCGAGCACGGCAAGCACGTGCTGGTCGAGAAGCCGTTCACGGTGACGGCGCCCGAGGCGCGTGCGGTGGTCGACCTGGCACGGAGCAGACAGCTGCTGGTCATGGAGGCGATGTGGACCCGCTTCCTGCCGCACATGGCTTTCGTGCGATCCGTCGTGGCCGGCGGCCGGCTCGGCGCCATCCGCTCACTGCACGCCGACCACGCCCAGCGGCTGCCGTCGGACCCAGCTCACCGGCTGAACAATCTGAACCTGGCCGGCGGGGCGCTACTCGACCTCGGCGCCTACCCGCTCTCCTTCGCCCACGACATTCTTGGCGCCCCGGTCGAGGTCACTGCCATCGGGGTTATGAAGGACACCGGGGTCGACGCCGCAGTGGCAACCATCCTGAGGCACGAGAACGGAGCGATCTCGACCTCCTACTCCTCGATGGAGACCCGCGGCCCGAACGTCGCCACGATCCTCGGCGCCGAGGGACGCATCGACATCGGTCCCGGTTGGCACACACCCGCCGGGGTCACGGTCCACGACGCTGACGGAGAGGTGGTTGATCGGTTCGGGCGCCCGGTGTCCGGCCGCGGCATGCAGTACCAGGCCGCCGAGGTCGAACGGCTGCTCACGGCTGGCGAGCACGCCAGCCCGTTGATGACGCCGGAGGACTCGGTGGCGGTGATGGCCACCATGGATGCGGCACGGGCGGCGGTCGGCCTGCGTTACCCCGGTGAGTGATCCGTCGCCGCACAGCGCGCCAGCGCCGCAGGCCGCTGTCCTCAGGCGTGGAGCCAGTTGAGCACGACCTCGGCGAACTCGCCGGGTCGCGCTGCGTGCACGTTGTGCCACGAAGGTCCATTCCGAAGACACGTCGTCGCTACGCTCAGAAGTGGGAGAGGCTGCCCTGCCGCAACGCGATCCGTTCGCAGGCGCGGAACACCACGAGGCCGGCGGCGAACCAGGCCGCCGCGGTGCCGAGTGTCCAGATCAGACCGCCCTGGCCGCTCACCGGAATCGCCGCTCCGTCGAGCATCACTGTCCGCAGGCCTTCGACGGAATGGGTGAGGAAGATCGGCGCGCCGGCCGCCTCGGCCCAGGCCGGCATCGCGTCGCGTGGCAGCACGGCGCCGCTGAAGAACATCACGCCCATCAGGACCAGGTCGTTGAGCATCTGGATGCGCTTCCAGACCAGGGTGATGCCCGCGACGATCAAGGCGAACCCCGCGGCTCCGACGATGAGCAGCGCCAGCGGCGCCAGTGCCTCCAGCCGCCAGTGCAGGTCGAGATCGACGATCAGACTGGTGACGCCGAACATCACGGCGACCACGACGGCGGTCTCCGCCACCGCGGCCACGACCCGGCCCCCGACGACGTGCACCCACGACGGTAGCGGGCTGAGGTACGTCTGTTCCAGCGTGCCGGACTGGATCTCGACGAGCAGCCGCCAGAACATCTTCTGCAGGTGCAGGTAGGCGTACATGTAGCTGGCCATGCCGACGAACAGCCAGGCCGCTTGCCTCGGATCGAGCGTCCAGTCGAGTTTGCCGGCGCTGACCATGGTCTGGCCCTTGCCGACCGTGTAGCCGAGGATCAGCAGGAAGGTGACCACCAGCGGCACCTCGATCAGGATCTGCCACCGTTCGCTCCAGCCGTGACGGAGTCCTTTGACGGTCTCGTTGCTTACGGCGGTGAGCGTGCGGAGAACCGACCGGGAAGGTCGGGTCACGTGGAGTGTCTGTGTGGTCATCAGGCTCCGAGCCTCCCTTCGCGAAGTCCACGGCGGATGGCGGCCTGGTAGACCGTCCAGCCGAGGACCAGGAGCACCGCGGCGTGCAGGGCCGCCCATGCCAGCGTCCCGTCCGACCAGACCTGGTCGAGCGACTCGCCGCCGTTGAGAATCCTGCGGGTGGCGTCCAGGCCCAGGGTCGTGGGGATGACGATCTTGGACGTGAGCGCGAGCCAATCGGGGAACACGAAGATCGGGATGAACGCGCCGTTGACCAGCATGATGACGTTTTGGATCACGTGGATGATGGCGCCGATCGAGTTGACGATCAACGCGAGCCCGCCGATGAGCATCGCGAACCCGGCCACGTCGGCCAGGACGAGCGCCAGCGGCGCCAGGGCCGCCCACTCGAACGAGGGCTCGACGTCCATCACCGCGAAGATGACCAGGTAGAACCCGGCCACGACGGCCGCGGTGGCCAGGCCTTCGACCAGCGCGGCAGCCAGCCGGCCGAGCGACTGCACCCACGGTGGGAGCGGGCTCAGCAAGCTCTGCTCGAGCGTGCCGGTGTACATCTCCTCCAGGACACCGGCTGCCATCCGCAGGATCGCGATGTAGGCGACCATGTACGCCAGATAGGCCAGGAACGTCATGGCGAGCAGTTCGGAGACGAAACGCCCGCCGCCGAGGAAGAACTGGAACGCCCAGTAGAGTGCGGTCAGCGATGCCACCTGGAGCACCAGCGGGGTTTTGTGCACCCACATCACGCGCAGGCCCTTGTTGGTCTCGTTGCCCAGCATCAGCATGCCGGCGCCGAACCGGGCGAACCCAGCCGGGGGAGCGACCGCGGTCGTCATCGTCACTCTCCCTTCACCAGCTTGACGAAGACCTCTTCCAGGCTCGGCCGGACCCGGCTGACCCCCTGCACCGACACCGCGCCGTTGTGCAGGGTGGCCAGCACCGTGTGCAGTGAGTCCTGGTCTGCTGTCGGCAGTTGGATCGTGGTGCGCCCGTCGTCCGACTCCAGAGTCGTGTTCGGCGGGAGCGCGTCGACAACGGCCGCCGCGTCGCCGGCGACCTCGACGGCGAACCGGTCCTCGACGTAGCGGTCCAACAGCTCCCTGGTCGGCAGGTCGGCGATGATCCGACCGTCCCGGATGACCGCCACCCGATCGCACAACTCCTCGGCCATCGCGAGCTGGTGCGTGGTCAGCACGATCGTCTTACCCTCGTCGCGAGCCAGCTGGACCACCCATTCCCGCACCGTTCGGGCGGCCTCGACATCCAGCCCGATGGTGGGCTCGTCCAGCAGCAGGATCGGCGGATCGGTCACCAGCGCCGCCGCTATGGCGACCTTCTGCTGCATCCCGCGGGAGAACCCGCCGACCGACTGGTCCTTGCGGTCCCACAGGCCCAGGTCGCGCAGCACCCGCTCCGCCCGCGGCTTGATCTTGGACCCACGGAGACCCTTGAGCCGGCCGAAGTAGAGCAGGTTCTGCCAGGCCGACAACGACCAGTAGACGTTGCGCGACCCCTCCAGCACGGCGCCGATCTGGCGCACCGCCTGGCTGCGCTGGGCGCCGATGTCATGGCCGCTCAGCCGTGCCGTGCCGGCGGTCGGTGTGACCAGTCCGGCCATCATCTTGATCGTGGTCGTCTTGCCGGCCCCGTTCGGTCCCAGCAGCCCGAAGACCTGGCCCGCCGGGATCTCGACGGACACGTCGTCGACCGCGGTGAAGCTCCCGTATCTCTTGGTGAGACCACGCAATTCGATCGCTGCGCGGACCGTGACGCCTGTGTCAGGCATCGCATCCTCCCGTGTCCCTTCAAGGGACTTATGGCATAAGTCTCGGCGCGGAGAACGCTAAAACTTATGGTGTAAGTTGTCAACCATGTCGACAGCACCGGCCCCGACGGGCGAGCGCACGCGGCTCAGCCGGCGCCGGATCCTCGACGCTGCGCTTCGCTATATCGACGAACACGGGCTGGACGCGCTGAGCATGCACAAGCTCGGCGCCGAGTTGGGCGTCAAGGGCATGTCGCTGTACAACCACGTCGCGAACAAGGACGACGTCCTGGACGGCGTCGTCGAGCTGCTCTGGTTCGAGGTGGAAGCCGCCGCGCCGGTCGAGGACGACTGGCGCCAAGCCGTCCGGTCGTTCGCCCACGCGCTGCGCGACGTGGTGCGCCGCCACCCGAACGCCGCACCGCTGGTGATCAGTCAGCAGGTGATGCCCGCGCCCGCGCTGCGAGTCGTCGAGGCGCAGACCGCCGCAGCCGTGAGCCACGGCATCACAGAGACGCGCGCTCACGGGTTGCTGCGGACCTTGACGTCGTACGCGCTCGGCTCCGCGTACGTCGAGGTGAGCTTGGGCATGGGCGGACCAGGGTGCAGTCCGTCGGTCAACGACTTGTTGCGGCCGGGCATCCCGGAGGACCTGGCCGCCGTGGCTCACGTCTTCTGCGGGCAGTCCGACCCGGACGCGCAGTTCGAGCTCGGCCTGGACCTCATGCTGCGCGGCTTCGCGTCAAGCTCCCCTTGAGCTTCCGCCTGGCGCCTTCATGGGGGCGTCTGGATTGATGTCCGGTCCGAAGAACTTCAGCGCGATCAGATCCTGAGCGCCGGTGTTCTCCACTGCCAGCGGCGCGACTGCCGCGTCATGGGACACGAACAACTCGTCGAGCAGCGGATCCCCGCCAGCGACGGGATGCCCGCCGTAGGAGCCGTGGCCGCTCCAGACCAGGACCGTGTGAACCCCCTTCTCGACGCCGGTGAAGCGGCCGCCCGGCGGCACGACCAGCTTCTTGCCGCTGAATTTCGTGGAGTTGTAGAAGATCCAGAACTCCTGCCCGTCGCCCTGCTGATCGGTTCGCTCGACCTGATCGGTTCGCTCGACCTGATCGGTTCGCTCGACGGGTAGGGGTTCCAGGTGGCGGTTCTCGTAGAACCAGGGGTCGCCGTTGAGATCCCAGTCGACGAAGTTGAGCGGGAAGCGTTCCGCGTGCCGCTCCCGGTCCTCGTCGCGGACGTCCTTGAACAAGAGCTCCTTGGAGATGATCCTGCCGCCGTTCAGCGCCTGGAACATCGAGAGCACGTCGGAGTCCTCCTGCAGCTCGACAGTGAGCGCGGTCCCCGGGGCGTGCAGGACGCCCGAGGGGATGTGGAACCCCTCGTCCGGCACGAGCAGCTCCCCGCGGGCGTGCCGCAGGATCAGGTCGCTGTCCCAGTCGACGAGGTACGGGAGGAGGACGTCGCTCCGTTTCCCCTCGGCGAGCCACGGATGCACGCCGAAGAAGGACTCCGGGTGCCTGCCCATGTCGGCGCCCGGCGGGAAGTAGTACGCCTCGTCCTTGGACTTGCGGCCGACGAGCGAGGCGTACTCCTGGGGAGGGTGGATGTGGTACGGCAGCCGGTCGCCGTAGTCGAATATCTTGGCGAGCCGTCCAAGTCCGCCGGGGTGCGCGGCCGCGTACGCGGAGCCCATCAGAGCGCCGGGAGCGGCCCGGAGCAGGTCCCGCAACAGAACCGGGCCGCCGCTGTCGGTCCGGATGTGGCTGAGGCCCTCGTCGGCCGGTCCGACACGGTTGTCGGCGCGGGTCGTGGACCCCAGCCAGCGCTCGCAGACAGCGCCGCGCTCGCCGAGGTCGTACGCGTCCTCGGGCAGTCCCAGTCGCCGCCCCGGTGGCAGAAAGTCCCGTGCCACCCAGCAGGGTTCCAGGCGCAGCAGCCCATTACCGTGGGCCAGTAGCGCCTCGGTCGTCGCCTGAGCGATGGTGTCCATATGCGCACCTGTCGATCACGTTCGGCTGTGTGCCTTTCGGTCACTTTCGGCGCTTGCAAATCGATTGGATTGCAGGCACGCTACACGCTTCGGGACCATTCCGACTAGACATGGGGCGGCCACGATGACCTCTCTGCGACCCACCCGCGCCGACAGGTTCTCATTCGGCCTGTGGACCGTCGGCTGGCAGGCCCGCGACCCGTTCGGCGACGGCACGCGACCAGCGATCGATCCGGTCGAGACGGTCCACCGGCTCGCTGAGCTCGGCGCGTACGGCGTGACGTTCCACGACGACGACCTGATCCCGTTCGGCAGCGACGAGGCGGCCCGCCAGCACCACGTGAAGCGGTTTCGCGCGGCGTTGGAGGAGACCGGCCTCGTCGTTCCGATGGCGACCACCAACCTCTTCTTCCATCCGGTCTTCAAAGATGGCGCGCTGACCAGCAACGACCGGAGCATCCGCAGGTACGCGCTGCGCAAGGTCATGCGCAACCTCGACCTCGCGGCGGAGTTCGGCGCCTCGACGTATGTCTTCTGGGGTGGCCGCGAAGGATCGGAGGTCGACGCGGCCAAGGACGTGCGGTCGGCTCTCGACCGTTACCGCGAGGGCCTGGACACTCTCGCGCAGTACGTGATCGACCGTGGCTACGGCCTGCGTTTCGCCCTCGAACCCAAACCGAACGAGCCCCGGGGCGACATCCTGCTGCCCACCATCGGTCACGCCCTGGCGTTCATCTCGACCCTGGAGCACTCCGAGATGGTCGGTCTCAACCCCGAGGTAGGCCACGAGCAGATGTCCAACCTGAACTTCGTGCACGGCATCTCCCAGGCGCTGTGGCAGGGCAAGCTGTTCCACATCGACCTCAACGGGCAGCACGGGCCGAAGTTCGATCAGGACCTGGTGTTCGGCCACGGCGACCTGATCAGCGCGTTCGGGCTGGTGGACCTGCTCGAGCACGGCGGCCCTGGCGGCGGTCCGGCGTACGACGGGCCGCGCCACTTTGACTACAAGCCGCTGCGCACCGAGGACCTCGACGACGTGTGGCGGTCCGCGGCGGCGAACATGCGCACCTACCTGCTGCTGAAGGAGCGAGCGGCCGCCTTCCGGGCAGATCCGGAGGTGCTGGAGGCGTTGGTTGCGGCCCGCGTCCCGGAGTTGGCTGTGCCCACGCTGGCCGACGGCGAGACGTATGCGGACCTGCTTGCCGACCGGTCGGCGTTTGAGGACTTCGACGCCGATGCCGCAGCCGTCGAGGGCTGCCATTTCGGCAGGGTCGACCAGTTGGCGATCGAGCACCTGATGGGCGCGCGCTGAGCGATCGCACGCCGTGAAACCCAGAGGAGTTCACATGACGCAGTCACCGAGCCGGCGCGCCCTCGTGGTGAGAGGGGGGTGGGACGGTCACGCCCCGGTCGAGGCCACGGAGCGCTTCGTCCCGTTCCTGTCTGATCACGGCTTCACCGTCGAGGTCTGTGAAGATCTCGAGATGTACGTCGACGCGGAGAAGCTCTCGCGCAACGACCTGGTCGTGCAGTGCTGGACCCAGGGTGAGATCACAGAGGAACAGGTGACGGGTCTGTCCAACGCGGTCCGGTCCGGCACGGGCCTCGCCGGCTGGCACGGTGGCATCGTGGACGCCTTCCGGGCGTCGCCGGAGTATCTGCAGCTGACCGGCGGCCAGTTCGCGACCCACCCCGGTGGATTCGTCGACCACGAGGTCTTCGTGGCGCCGGAGCGGGCGGGCCACCCGATCGTGGCCGGGCTGACCAGCTGGTCCCAGCACACCGAGCAGTACTGGAGCCTCACCGACGGCTTGAACGACGTGCTGGCGCAGACCCGGTTCCGCCCCGACGAAGGCACGCCGTGGCGGCAGGAGTTCGTGGCGCCCGCGGTGTGGACCCGCCAATGGGGGAAGGGGCGGGTCTTCGTGTCCACGATCGGGCACGCGCCTGAGGACCTCGATCTCGCGCCGGTGCGGACGCTCACCGAGCGTGGGCTGCTCTGGGCCAGCCGTTGACCGCCTTTGCCAGGACCGCGAAGAGGGCTGATGACCGATGCGACGGATCCTGCTCGACACCGACCTCGCCATGGGCGCGCCGGGCTCCGACATCGACGACGGATTCGCGCTGGCCATGGCGCTCGCCGACCCTGAGCTGTCTGTCGAGCTCGTCACGACGGTGAACGGCAACACCGACGTCGACAACGCCACCGTGCTCTCCCGGCAACTGCTCGACCGGCTCGGTCGCCCGGACATCCCGGTGGTTCGTGGCGCCGCCATCCCGCTGTCCCCGCCGCCCCGCGGGCAGGATGCGGTGTCCCGACGCGACAGCTCCGCCGAGCCCGCCGCGTGGTCGGGTCGCCGCGCGGCGCCCGAGATCGTCGACCGCGTGATGACGGCGCCGGGCGAGCTGACCCTCGTGGCGATCGGTCCGCTGACGAACGTCGCGCTCGCCCTGCTCCTGGAGCCTGAGCTCGCCGGCGCCGTGCGGGAGATCGTCGTGATGGGCGGCGTCTTCGGCGAGCACACCAACATCGCGGCGATGCCAGGCGAGTTCAACATCTGGACCGACCCGCACGCGGCGGCCGTGGTGCTCGCGAGCGGCGCTCGGCTGCGGTTCGTCGGTCTTGACGTGACCCGACAGGTTCGCCTGACCCGGGAGCACGCGGCGGCGATGGCTCAGGGCGGGCAGGCGTTCGGGGCCTTCGCCGGGCAGTGCACGCTGGAGTGGATCGCACACCACGGCAGCTGGCATCCGGGCGACCCGTTGGAGCAGGACAGCTGCGCCATGCACGACTCGCTCGCTGTCGCCGTCGTGACGCGACCGGACCTGGTGACCTGGCGCGCCGCCCACGTCGCGGTGGAGACGTCGAGCCCGGTCACGCGCGGGGTCACGGTCGCCGACTTTCTCACGTTCGCGCAACCGCCGCCGCAGAACTGCCACGTGGCGACCGCGGTGGACGTCGACGGGTTCACCGACCTCTTCGTCGACCGGGTCGCGAACCTCTAGCGTAGCCGGCCTGACCCGGGGGCTGAAAAACTCCGCCGGCTGTCTTGCTCTAACTCCGAGGCTCATCTAATGTCCACGCCAAGCGCGATGCAAAACGATTGCGCAACCGATTTAGAAGGTGGGTAGTCATGTCGCAGCCCGCGTCTGAGCACAGCCGGCAGCCAATGCGCGTGGCGATGATCGGCTACGCGTTCATGGGGGCCGCCCACTCCCAGGCATGGCGGACCGCGCCCCGCGTGTTCGCACTGCCGGCGGCGCCCGAGATGGCCGTGTTGTGCGGCCGCACCGCGAGCGCGGCGGCCGAGGCTGCCGCCCGCCTCGGGTGGGCGGAGTGGGCGACGGACTGGCGCGCCGTCGTGACGCGGGACGACATCGACGTGGTCGACATCTGCACCCCGGGCGACAGCCACGCCGAGATCGCGATCGCCGCGCTTCGGGCAGGCAAGCACGTTCTGTGCGAGAAGCCGCTGGCCAACACCGTGGCGCAGGCACAGGAGATGACCCGCGAGGCAGAGGCCGCGCGGGCGCAGGGCGTCCGCTCGGCCGTCGGCTTCAACTACCGCCGGGCGCCGGCGCTGGCGCAGGCGCGACAGCTGGCAGCCGGCGGCCGGCTCGGCGAGATCCGGCACGTCAGGGCGCAGTATCTGCAGGACTGGATCGTCGATCCCGAGTTCCCACTCGTGTGGCGGTTGCGGAAGGACAAGGCCGGGTCCGGCGCGCTCGGCGACATCGGCGCGCACATCATCGACCTCGCCCAGTTCGTCACCGGACAGCGGATCACCGGTGTCTCGGCGCTGATGGACACCTTTGTCAAGAAGCGCCCGCTGCCCGGAGCGTCCTCCGGCCTCGCCGCCAGCGGCGAGCGCAACGGCGGCGCCGGCGAGGTCACCGTTGACGACGCGGCGCTGTTTCTCGCCCGCACCGACGGCGGGGCGCTCGCCTCCTTCGAGGCGACCCGCTTCGCGACCGGCCGCAAGAACGCGATGCGGATCGAGGTCAACGGGTCGCTCGGCAGTCTCGCGTTCGACTTCGAGCGCATGAACGAGCTGCACGTCTACGACAACACGGCGCCCGCGGCGGACGCGGGATTCAGGCGCGTCCTGGTCACCGAGCCCGAGCACCCGTACGTGAAGAACTGGTGGCCTCCGGGCCACGGGCTGGGCTACGAGCACACCTTCGTCCACGAGGTGGCCGATTTCGTCCGCGACATCGCAGCCGGTCATGACCCCTCGCCCTCGTTCGCCGACGGTCTCGGCGTGCAGCGGGTGCTCGAGGCTGTTGAACGCTCGGCTTCCGACGGCTCCCGATGGACCCCCGTCACGGCTGGCTGACGAAGCCCACACCGAGAAGAGGAGACATCTCATGCGCCGTCCCGTGACGCTGTTCACCGGTCAGTTCGCCGACCTGCCATTCGAGGAGATGTGCCGGCTCGCCGCCGGCTGGGGGTATGACGGACTGGAGATCGCCTGCTGGGGCGACCACTTCGAGGTCGACAAGGCGATGTCCGACGAGGACTACGTCAAGGGACGGCGGGAGATCCTGGAGCGGCACGGGCTGTCGGTCTACGCCATCTCGTGTCACCTGACGGGGCAGGCGGTGTGCGACCATCCGATCGACCAGCGTCACCGCGGGATCCTGCCGGACCGGATCTGGGGCGACGGCGACGCCGAGGGTGTCAGGCAGCGAGCCGCCCAGGAGATCAAGGACACCGCGCGGGCGGCCGCGCGGCTCGGGGTCGACACCGTCATCGGCTTCACCGGCTCCTCGATCTGGCACACCGTGGCGATGTTCCCCCCGGTGCCGGCCGACATGATCGAACGTGGATACGCCGATTTCGCCGAGCGCTGGAACCCGATCCTCGACGTCTTCGACGAGGTCGGAGTCCGGTTCGCCCACGAGGTGCACCCGAGCGAGATCGCCTACGACTACTGGACGACGCACCGCGCGCTCGAGGCCGTCGAGCACCGCGAGGCGTTCGGCCTGAACTTCGACCCCAGCCACTTCGTGTGGCAGGACCTCGACCCGGTCGGCTTCCTGTGGGACTTCAAGGACCGGATCTACCACGTCGACTGCAAGGAAGCTGTCAAGCAGCTCAACGGTCGCAACGGCCGGTTGGGATCCCATCTTCCCTGGGGCGACCCGAAGCGCGGCTGGGACTTCGTGTCCACAGGGCACGGGGACGTGCCCTGGGAGCCGGTGTTCCGGATGCTCAACGCCATCGGCTACAGCGGCCCCATCAGCGTCGAATGGGAGGACGCCGGCATGGAGCGAGACATCGGCGCCCCGGACGCGCTGGCATTCGTGCGCCGGCTGACCGAGATCGAGCCACCGGCCGCGTCGTTCGACGCCGCATTCTCCTCGGGCGGCTGAACGCTCTGTCCGTCGTCGTCCCGCTGCTGAAAGGAGCACCCACATTGAGCACGCTGCGCACCGGCGTCATCGGTCTCGGCGAGGTGGCACAGGTGGTCCACCTCCCGGTCCTGCAAGCCCTGCCGGACCAGTTCGAGATCCAGGCGGTCTGCGACATCTCCTCCACCCTGCTCAAGGTGGTGGGCGACCGCTACGGCGTCCGCGAGCGGTACCTGGACGCGTCGGAGATGCTCGAGGCAGAGGATCTCGACTGTGTGCTCGTGCTCAACAGCGACGAGTACCACACGGAGTGCGTCACGGCGGCGCTCAGCCGCGATGTCCATGTGCTGGTGGAGAAGCCGATGTGTCTCAGCCTCCGTGAGGCGGAGGAGATCATACGGGCGCGCGACCAGAGCGCCGCCAGCGTCATGGTCGGCTACATGCGGCGGTCGCGCCCGCCTTCCTGGAGGCCAAGGACGTCGTTGCCGAGTTGGGCCGGATCAACTATGCCCGGGTGCACGACATCATCGGGCACAATCATCTGATCATCGACCAGACCTCCAGTGTCGACCGGGCAGCCGACATCCCCGCAAGCTGGCTGGCGGAGCGCGACGACCGCGGGCGGCGGCTGGTTCGCGACGCGATCGGGCGCGTCCCCGGCGCACATGCCAACGCGTACCGTCTGCTGTGCGGGCTGGGCAGCCACGACATCTCGGCCCTGCGGGAGCTGCTCGGCAGACCCCGTGGCGTGCATGCGGCCCGGCAATGGCGCGGCGGCCGCTTCCTGACCGCCCTGCTTGAGTACGACGACTTCCTGGCCACGTATGAGACAGGTGTGGATGAGCAGTTGCGGTTCGACGCGCACATTGAGGTCTACGGAGACACCGCTTCCCTGCGGGTCCAGTACGACACTCCTTACGTGCGGCATTTACCCACCGTGCTGCACACCGAGAAGACAACCGGTGACGCGTACCTACGCGCCGTGACCCGGCCGCATCTGAAAGACCCCTACACCCATGAGCTGGAGTACTTCCACCGCTGCGTCACCGAGGGACTCCCGCCGAAGACCAGCCCAGAGGACTCGGTGGAAGACCTTGAGCTGTTCGCGGAGATCATCCGTGTGCTCGGCGCGAGCGACAGCTGAACCACGCGTGGGAGCCATCCGCCGCACCGCTCACATAGCAAAGGAGGACTGATCATGCTTGACCAGCGAGACGTCGAGCACTTCCGGGAGCACGGCTACCAACTGCACAAACGGCAGCTGTTCTCGCCGGAGCAGCTGGACCGGCTTGAGATGATCTTCGAAGAGCATCTCGCGGACAAGGGCGACAAGCTCTCCGACGAGCTCGACACGCCACACTTCCGGGACCCGCGGCTGCTGGAGTTCCTCCTTTCCCACGAGGTGCTGGACCTGGTCGAGCCCCTCGTCGGCCCGGACATCGCGCTGTGGACCAGCCACTTGATCTCCAAGGCCCCGTTCACCGGTCGCGCCACGCCATGGCACGAGGACTCGGCGTACTGGGAGGGTCGGCTCAGCGACTACGACCGGATCGTCACCGTCTGGCTCGCCCTCGGCCCCAGCAACCGCGAGAACGGCTGCATGCGTGTGATCCCGGGGTCGCACCACAACGGCTTTTCTCAGTACGTGCCGACCGACCAGACTGTCCAGACGTTCCACGCCGAGATCGTGGGCGTGGACGAGGACCAGGCTGTGGACTTCGAGTTGGAGCGCGGTGAGTGCTCGCTGCACGACGGCCGCATCATCCATGGCGCCAAGCCGAACCTGAGCAGCGTCCGCCGGACCGGACACACGATGCGTTACTTCCCGGCGTCGGTGAAGGTGATGCCGGTGGAGCAGAACGCGGGGTGGAAGATCTGGCTGGCTCGCGGCCGCGACACCGCCGGCAACACCTACGAGCCATGAGGTTGGGGCTGCTGACCGCGTGCTTTCCCGGCTCGACGCTCACGGAGGTCGCGGCCTGGGCGGGGGAACACGGGTATCAGGGGCTGGAAGCTGCCGCCTGGCCCCGTCGTGCCGAAGGCCAATACCACGCGAGTCATCTCGATGTGGCGACGCTTGACGCCGCGGAGGCTCGACGCGTTCGGGAGGTGCTCGACGAGCACGGTCTCGCTCTGTCCGCGGTGGCGTACTACGAGAACAACCTGCACACCTCGCTCGCCGAGCGCGCCCGGGTGAACGAGCACCTGCGCCGGTGCGTCGACGCCGCGGCGCTGCTCGGGTGCGGACTCGTCGGCACGTTCGTCGGACGCGACATCTCCTTGTCGGTCCGGGACAACCTGCGCCTGGCGGAGGAGGTGTTCCCGCCGCTGGTGGCGTACGCCCGCGACCGCGGCGTGCGGCTGGTGGTGGAGAACTGCCCGATGGAGGGCTGGCACCCTGACGGTTACCCGGCCAACCTGGCCTACTCGCCAGAGCTGTGGGACTGGATGGCCGCGCTGGACCTGTACCTCAACTTCGACCCTTCCCACCTCGTGTGGCTGGGCATCGATCCGCTGCAGGCGTTGGCCGGGCACACCGACCGCGTGCTGCACGTGCAGGCGAAGGACGTCCAGATCGACCCTTCCGCGCGCAACCGCTACGGCGTGTTCGGTCGTGTCGTGGACCGGCAGCCGTGGTCCAGCGGCTGGTGGCGCTACCGGGTCCCGGGCCTGGGCGAGGTGGACTGGCGCCGGCTCGTCGACGCCCTCCACGACGCCGGGTACGACGGTTTCGTCTCCGTCGAGCACGAGGATCCGGTGTGGAGCGGCACGCCGGAGCGGGTGCGGCAGGGTCTCGTCGTCGCCCATCGGACCCTCAGCCCGTTGGTCATGATCTGACCAACTCCTTGATCAGAGAGCCTCCAGCCCAGATCGAGAGGTGAGTCCCGTGCAGCGCGGGGTGTACTTCGACGCGTGGTTCCCGCGTCAGCACTGTTATCACCCGAGCCTGCCGCCACGCCGGCTGCGCATGATCGACGACCTGGTCGACTATCGCGCCACCACGCTGGTGTGGGCGTCGATGGGAGGTGGTTCGCTGGCGTTGCCCTACCTGGAGCAGGAAGCCTTCGGCGATGTCGGTGCGCGCGAGCGGTTCTACGGGTTCGTGAACGACAGCGAGTTCATCGCCGAGTGCCACAAGCGCGGCATCGCGGTCTTCGGGATCGTCTTCGAGGCCCAGGGCTGGGAGTTCCCGGTCGAACTGGACGACGAGGAGACCACCGTGCTCGCCCTCAACGAGCTACGGGGGGTCGGTCACCGCGACTGGATGGGACTTCGCGAATTCTCCCAGAACCGCTACCCCAGGCTCTGGCCGCCGCTGGAGCGCTACTTTCCCGGCGGGCTGCGCAACAGCGACGGGGAACAGGTGACGGACCTGATCGAGGAGTGCGGAGTCCGCGACATCGACCAGCGGCTCTGCCACGCGCACTGGGTCGAGTGCCCTGACCGGGAGCATCGGTGCTACTACATGGACCGCAACAACCCGGTGTGGCGCGAGTACCTCAAGGCGGTGATCCGGATCCAGATCGACGCCGGCGTCGACGGCATCCAGCTCGACGAGGCGGAGCTGCCGCTCGGTGCGATGCAGTACGGCGCGTGCTTCTGCAAGGACTGCATGAAAGGCTTCCGCCGACACCTGCAGAGCCAACCGCGGGCTCAGCGTGACCCGGCCCTGGCCGGCGTGGACCTCGCTGCCTTCCACTACGGAACCTGGTTGTCAGAGCGGGGACACGACTTCCGTCAGGACCGCAGCGCGGCGCCGTTGTTCGGGGAGTACTACCGATTCCAGTGCCGTGCCATCAAGCAGCACTTCCAGGAGCTCGCCGACTACGCCCGCGGATACGGCCGTGAGCAGGGACGCGAAGTGCTGGTCTCCGGCAACTTCTTCAACGTCGATCCCCACTACCTGCCGCTCGCCGAGGACTGCGACCTGCTGATCACCGAGATGCGCAACACCACCTATCGCCAGCCGGAGTGGTACCGCTACGTCGCGGGCTTCGCAGGCGACAAGGACGTCCTGGTGGTCGAGAACCCCTACGGCGGCGTCGTGCCCGAGCTGGTAGACCAGCTCAAGGCCGGCCGTGGCTTCGATCGGCTGAGGCTGTCCCTCTACGAGGGGGCCGCCTTCGGGGCCAACATGACCGTGCCCTACGGATCGTGGATGGGCAGCCGGATCGAGGACGCGTTCTACCCACCGCACCAGCTCGCGACCGACGTGCAGACCTTCCTCGCCGACCACGACAGTCTCTTCAGCAAGCGAACGCACAACCAGGTCGCGGTCGTGTTCAGTGTGGCGAGCAACCGGGACCTGGTCGCCCGGGCAGACGCCAGCGACAACGTGAGCAATGCGACGGACCAGTCCGTCCAGGTCCCGTACCGGGTGGTCACCGAAGGGTTGTCCCGGAATTCCATCCCGTTCGACGTGATCCTCTTCCCCGACGGCGTGACCGCGGACGACAGCGTCGACGCGGCGGCGCTGGCACCGTACCCGACGCTGGTGCTGCCCTCGTGCGGCCACCTGACCGGTGGCCAGGCCGCCGCGCTGAGGCAGTACCTCGACGGCGGTGGATGCGCCGTGGTCGTCGGCGATCTGGGCGCCAACCTCGCTCCCAGCGACCGGGATCCTCTGCTCCACCACCCGAACGTGGCAGGAGCCGAGATGACCGGTGTCGAGCGGTCGCTCGCGCGGAGGCGCCAGGTGCGGGTCGGCGGAGATCCTGTCGGCGACATCGCCGTGAACATCCACCGGCTGGTCGACGACTCCGCAGCGGTGCACCTGGTCAACTACGGCTACGACGCCGAACGCGACGCGGTCGAGGTGGTGAAGGACGTCGAGCTCACGGTGGACCTTCCGTTCGACGCGCCCAGCGCCACACTGGTAACGCCCGAGCATGGCTTCACGGAGCTGCAGGCGCGCTCCGACCACAGCGCTCACACCGTTCATCTGGACGAGGTGGGCCTTTACAGCATCGTGGTGTTCCGCGACCGCCCACAAGCAGCCGGCCCAGCCGGGAGATGAGCACCCAGCATGAAGATCGCCGTCCTCACCGCGCCGGGAACCTTCGAGATCGCAGACGAGCCTCCTCCGACCTGCGGGCCGGACGAGATCCTCGTGCGGGTCGCCGCCTGCGGCGTCTGCGCCTCTGAGCTCGACACGTGGCAGGGCCGCGGCGCTGCCGACTTCCCCCGCCATCCCGGCCACGAGGTGAGCGGCACGGTCCTCGAGGCGGGGCCGGAGGTCTCGACGCTGACACCGGGAGACGCCGTCGCGGTCTGGACCGTGGAGCGTGGTTTCGCCGAGTTCGTCGCGGCGAAGGCCGACCGCTGCCGCCCAGCTCGGGACCTCCCCGCTGAGGAGGCGCTGCTGGAACCGGTCGCCTGCGCTGTCAACGCCGTGGAGCTCGCCGACGTGCGGCTCGGAGACGACGTGGTGATCATCGGCGCCGGCTTCATGGGCAACCTGGTGCAGCAGCTCGTGGCGTTGCGGGGCGCCCGACACGTCATCGTCGCGGACACGCGCGCGGACGCGCTCAAGCGCGCACGACGGCTCGGGGCCACGGCGGTCGTCGACAGCCTCGCCGAGTCCCTACCCCGGGCTGTGCGGGGCCTGACCGACGGGAATGGCGCCGATGTCACCTTCGAGGTCACCGGAGCGCAGGGCCCCCTTGAGCTGGTGGGTGACACCACCCGTATGAGCGGCAAGATCGTGCTCGTCGGCTTTCATCAGGGCGCGCCGCGAAAGCTCCCCCTCGGGCACTGGAACTGGATGGCGTTCCAGATCGTCAACGCTCATTTCCGCGAGCTGCCCACCATCATGCGGGGGATGACGGCCGGCATGCGCCTGCTCACATCGAGACGACTGTCGCTCGACGGCCTGGTGACCCACCGCTTCGCCCTGGCCGACATCAACGAGGCGTTTCGCACGGCCGTCGAGAAGCCTGAGGGTTTCGTCAAGGCGACCGTGACAGTCAGCGCCGCTGACGAGGCGGCGCCCGGTCAGGTCGAGGCGCGCTGAATCAGGGGACACGGCAGCACCACGGTGCGTCCCGGGCCGGTGTACTCACCGAGCATCCGGCTGACCAGCAGCTGCCCGGCTTCCCGTCCGGTGTCATACGAAGGATTACGCACGGTGGTCAGGTGGGGGGTGACGATGGTCGCGGCGTCGACGTCGTCGAAGCCCACCAGCGCCAGATCCTCGGGAATCCGCAAGCCCAGCTCGTGGGCCGCGTCGATGGCGCCGATGGCGGTCAGGTCGTTGGCGCAGAAGACCGCGTCCGGCTGAGGCCGCAGCGCCATCAGGGCGTGCATGGCGGTTCGCCCACCCGAACGCGTCCAGTCACCGTGCACCATCAGCTCTTGGCGGGGCTCGTGACCGGCGTCGGCGATCGCTTCGCCGTAGCCTCGGGCACGCTCGGCGCCCTCCCCACGGGGTCCCTGGATCATCGCCACCCGCTGCGCGCCACGTGAGAGCAGGTGAGCGGTCGCCTCACGGGCGCCCAACCGGGCATTCGAGGCGACCAGGTCGATGGCGAGGTTGTCGTACTTCTCACCGACGCTGACGACAGGCGTGTCGAAGCGGGCCCCCGGTCTCGGCGACCCGGCCGCCAGACTGATCGACGCCATCACGATGCCGTCGACTCCGCGGTCGATGACGTCGTGCACGAACGTGTGCTCACGGTCGGCTGAGCCGTCGGTGTTGCAGACATAGGTGCCGTAGTCGTCGGCTCCCACCACATCGGCCAACCCTCGCGTGAGCACGCCGTAGTACGGGTTGGTGATGTCGGGGACGATCACCGCCACCATCCGGGAGCGCCTGGTCCGCAGCTGACGAGCGGTGCTGTTCGGCCGGAAGCCGAGCTCCTCGATGACTTCCTCGACCCGGGCCCGGGTCGCCGCCGCCACCAGGCGCTTGCCCGACAGGACGTGCGAGACCGTCGTCGGGCTCACGCCTGCGCGGGTGGCCACATCGGTGATGGTCGCCCGCGAAGCGGCTACCGGATCGCGTCTCTGGTCTGTGGCCATCCTGGATCCCTGGGTCCTTTCGAGGACAGACGGGCGCCGGCCGTCTCGGGCACTGGCGCGACCTGACCGCGCCACTGTCCGCAGCGGCGCAGTAGCAAAGATACACATTCAGCAAAACGATTACGTAGGCGCACGCGGCGGGGTGCTGTCGCTGGCGGACTGGCGGAGTGAAAAGACCCGGTGTGGTCCTTGACACACCCCCCGACGTCTAGCAGGGTGTGTGACATCTGCCAGGCCAAACGATTTGCATACTGCGGGAAGACGGGGCCCGCAACCCATACCAGCCAGGAGGAAGCGCGATGAACAGACCAGTCTCTCGTCGGGTGGTGGGGGTCGCTGCGGCGAGCGCGATCGCCCTGCTCGCAGCTAGCTGCGGCTCTGGCACCTCCTCTGACGGCTCGGTGGGCTCAGGTCCTGTGCCGGAGCCCAGCGAGCCGGTGACGGTGTCGTTCGCCTCCTGGGTGGGTGACGAAAAAGGGATGAAGAAGCTGTACAAGAAGTTCCGCAAGGAGCATCCCAACATCACCGTCAAGTTCCAGAACATCCCCGCCGAGCGGATGCGGGAGAAGCTCACCGCGCAGATCGCCGGCGGCAACCCACCGGACACCGCGTACATCGACGCGAGCCTCACGGCGAGCCTCGCGTCCCGCAACGCGTTAGTGAACCTGGACAACTACCTCAAGCGCAGCGACATCATCGACCGTGCCGACTACGTCGAGGCCTTCAAGAAGCTCACCACCCACGAGGGCAGCATGTACGGTCTGCCCTTCGACGGCGAGTCGACCGGTCTCTTCTACCGGACCGACATGTTCAAGGCCGCGGGCATCGAGGAGCCTCCGGCGACCTGGGAGGAGTTCGAGGCGGCGGCGCGCAAGCTCACCATTCCGGCGAAGAAGCAGTACGGCTACCAGCTCTTCGCCAGTGAGTCGGCCTACTACTGGTATCCGTGGCTGTGGCAGGCGGGCGGCGACGTGTTGTCCAAGGACGACAAGACCGTGGAGTTCACCTCCGGCGCCGCGAAGAAGGCGGCCGAGTTCTATGTCGGCCTCAACAAATACTCTGCCCCGGACTACCTCAACTCCAACTCCTACGACGGGCGGGTCGCCTTCGCGAACGGGCAGGTCGGCATGTACATGGCCGGCGCCTGGTTCGCGGGCGTGCTGGATGACGAGTTCCCGAAGCTGTCGGGCAAGTGGGCCGCCGCGCCGCTCCCGGAAGGGGAGGCGGGCTGCGCCACGACGATCGCGGGTGACGCGCTGGTGGTCTTCGACGGCAGCAAGCACGCCGACGCGGCGTGGAAGTGGGTCGAGTTCCTGTCCAAGCGCGAGAACGTGGCCGACTGGACCTACAAGTCCGAGGGCACACTGCTGCCGCCGATGCAGAGCATGCTGGACTCACCTGACCTGGAGAAGGAGAAGCCGGTTCTGACAGGCTTCGCCGAAATGATGGAGTGCGGCGTCAGCCACGTCTCGTCGAACAAGGACTGGCCGAGGATCGAGGAGG
>WHSM01000097.1 GCA_009380105.1 Micromonosporaceae bacterium | reverse complement strand
TGGCGCCTGGTAGCCGGACTTGACGATCGCGTCCAGGAAGTCCGGCTCCGGCGCGATCCCGTACGTCGACAGGTAGTACGCCATGTCCGCTGACCAGACCCACCGGCCGTCGGTGAACGTGTGCATCGGGGCGACCAGGCCACGCTCGGGCTCGAACATGTCGGAGGCGAACCCGTTGACGTACTGGATCACCTCGCCGCTGTCGAGGTAGCCGCTAATCCGCTGCCGCTCGTCCTGGTCGTCGACGCGGGCCCGGGACGGCGACAGCACCGGTTCCCCGTCGTCGGACACGCCGTCGACGATCGCGGCGAACCGGAACCCGAGGACCTCTTTCGGCGGGTCCACCGGCACCAGCGGCGTCGGCTCCGGCTCCGGCTCCTCGCGCGGCGTCAGCGCCAGGATCTCCAGGATCGCGTTGGGCGGGATCCGGAACTCGCTGTCGTCCTCCGGGTTGACGACCACCCCGATGTCGTCGGGCTTCCAGTCGTCGAGCATCTCGTGGAAGTCCCACGTGGCGGTGTGCGCCGCGTCGTGCCCGGCGGCTTCCAGGCGCCGCGCCGAGGTGTAGGTGCGCAGGTACTGCAGGCCGTCCCGGCCGGTCACCAGGAACTGCCCGTCCTCGGTGGTCGGCAGGTGCACGTTCATGGACAACAGCGCCCTGGCCGCCGCGATCAGATTTCCGACCCGCCGCTCCTCCAGGAACACGGCCTCCTCTGGCAGTTCCTCCGCCGGTGGCGTCACACCGTTCACCCCCTCCATCGCGGTCATCGTCGGCCAGCGGGCGGCTGGCCGGTCGCCGGTCGCCGGTCAGCCGGCAGCGCCAGCCCGAGCTGCGGCACCGTCACCTGCTGCGCCAGGCCGCCTCGCACCACGTCCCGCGCGGCGTCCCGCAACGCGTCCGGAACCGGCCTCAACGCCGCCAGGAACGCCGCGAAGTCGACCGCGCACCGGCGCAGCAGCCGGCCGCCGACCTCCTGGGCATCGTACGATTCCCGGTCACGGGGATCATCGTCGTCGTAGTACCAGACCGAGCCGGCGTCGGGGTCGGCGACCCGCACCGCCAACACCCCGCCCTGCACGTGCCCGACCGGCAGGAACTCGTCGCTGAACTGGTCCCGCAGCCACTGCCGGGCGTTGGCGACGTTGCCGAACCAGTCCTTGCGCCCGATCCCGAAGAACGACTGGTCCGCCACGAACCCGAACCGGTGATGCACTGCCGGCGCCGCCGGTCGCCCACCGTTGGTCTGTTCCAGGAATTGTCGGTACGCCGCCGGAAGACCCGCCCCCAGCTTCGACTCCAGCGCTGCGAGATCCGACTCGGTCGCCTCTCCGCCGCCGGCGATCGCGACCGCCGCGCCGTCCTCGCCGACGGACACGCCAGCGCCGGAATGGTCCACCTCCAGCGTCGCGATGCCGCCCGCGTGGCGGAAGGCCGCATGCGCCTCGGCCGGGACCAGGGCCAGCCGGCGGCTCATCGCCAGGTGCGCCCACACCCAACCGTCCGGGGTCGGCGGGGCGTCCTCATCCTGCGCGGCGCCCCACAACGGGTCGCCGGACTCTGCCATCACCTGGTTCGCGGCCAGCACGTCCATCACCCGCACCGCTTCCGCCGGAGCTTCCGGCGCTGGCGGGGCGATCTCCACCATGGCGCGGGCGTACGGCGTCCAGTCCGGAAAGCCGTGCAGGCTGACGTACAGCGCGTCGGGATAGCGAATCCGCAGCAGTGGCGCGGCGAACTGCACCACCTGCCCGGCGAAGCTCGACAACGGCGGCGCGGTCATCCCTGCTCCAGGTGCTTGGCAAGCCAGGCGCGGGCCGCCTCCTCGTCGGCGGGGTCCACCCCGTCCGCGATCATGCGCTCGACGAGCGCGTCGAACGACTCTCCCTCGCCTTCCCCACCGCCGGCCATCTTGCCGGCGTACCGCTGGGAAACCGCCGCCAACGACGCGCGGGTGCCGGCGATCGCGTCGCCAGGGAGCCCCTTGGCGTTCCCCGCGTACCCCACGAACGCGTCCATCACCTCGGGCGCCCACGAGCCGACCTCTGCCGGGATGTCCTTCTGGGTCGGCATCCACTCCAGCAGGAAAAGCTCCACCGCCGTGGGGCTCCAGCGCAGCGGGTCGCCGCTGTTGGCCTCCACCGCGTAGTCGACCGCCGCGCGCGCCGCGCGCTCCGCCACCGGGGGTCGGCAGCCGCCGGAGGTGAGCTGCTCCCCGTCCGGCGAGCGTAGGAACGCCTTGACGATGCCGTCGCGGGCGCCGGCGCTGAGCAGCGGCGGACCGCTCCCCACCTGGTCCGGCAGCAACCCCAGCCGCGCGACCGCCATCGCCCAGTGATCGAGGTACTGCTGGCCGCCAGGCGGCGCCGGCATCGCCTCGGCGCGCCGCAGATGACTCTCCACGTACGCCCGCACGAGCGTCGGCGCCAGTTGCGCGAGGCCGAGCTTGCCTTCGCCGTGGCGACTGGTCAGCCGCCAGCCGTCGACCACCTGGTCAGCCGGCGCCCCGGTCACCACGTCGACGACGACGCGGCGGTTGTGGTCGACCAGGATGCCGATCGAATGGTCGGGGCCGCCGGTCTCCGGGTCGTCGTACGCGTACGTGACGATGTAGTGGGTCTGGTCGCCGTACAGGTCGGTGACCTGCCACGCGCCGGTGCAGCGGACCTTGCCCGCCGCCGTGGCCCACCGCGACACGATCGCGTCCCGGTCCTCGATCCGCGCGATCGCCTTGGCCGCGCGGGCAGCGCCGTCGCCCGGCGCGATCCCGGCGAGCCCGGCGAGCACCGCTTGCGCCTCAGGACTGCGGCGGCGTACCAGAAACTTCACGAAGCCGTCGATGAACTGGCCCATCACCACCCGGCGATCGCCGCCCGTGGCGTACAAGTACACCCCGCCGAGCAGCATCGACGTGGCGTTCTCTGCCAGCCACGCCGACTGCAGCCGCGCGATCGGCCCGGCCGCGTCGAGCAATGCCTGGTACGCCTGACGGAGCGGGTCGTTGTCGCCGGATGCCATGGCCGTCACCCTACGACGGCCGGTCACGCCGTGGGGTGAGCCGGGTCGTGTGGCGGGTGGCCGCGCTCCGGTAGCGTGGCAGCATGCTCGTGTCCAGGTCACCGGCCGAGAGCCACCTTTACATGGATCTCAACCCGTGCCGCTGCGGGGAGCTCGAGTTCGAGCCCCGGCACTGGCTGGGGCAGCATGGCGAACACCTGGTGACGACGTACGAAGGCGAATGCCCCGGCTGCGGCGCCACCAGGCGGTTCGAGTTCCAGCTCGCCTCGGACATGCCGCCGGCCCCGCCGACGTTCGGCGGCGAGCAGGCCTCCCAGCTCATCGACCCCGGCCAGTTCCTCTGGGTGGCGGAGCAGTTCGCCAGCAGCGTCCCGGCCGATCCGGCAGAGCTGACGCCCAGCGAGAGCCGGGAGGAGGCACAGGAGGCGCTGGAGACGGCCGTCGCCGCCGTCGAGGAGGTGCTGAAGTTCATCCCGGATGGCGCGGACTCGGTGCCGGAGGAGACGTTCACCGCCCCCGAGGGCTGGATGCTCCACCACCAGGAGCCGGGGCGGTTTCAGCGTTACCGGCTGGAGGCGGTCCTGGAGGCGTACCGGGAAGGGCTCGCGGCGTACAGCGGCTAGATGGCCTGTTCGGCGAGGTCGGCGACCTCGCCGCGCGGCGCCCAGCCCTGGTAGACCGCCACGTCGAACTGTTCCAGGCCCAGTCGCGCGGCGACGGCCGGATCGTCGCCCAGGTACTCCACCCGGAGCCAGTCGCCGTGCTCGCCGATCACCAGGCACGCCACGCCACGCCAGACTCCGGTGGTGCGCACGTACCGAAGCTGGTCGATCTCCTCACTCGCCGCGACCCGCAGCCACCGGCCGGGCCGTAGCTCGTCGAAGCCTGGCGTCGCCTGCGACGCGTACAGCCTGACCGTGCCGTCGGGCGCCGGGCTGGCCTCGTGCTCCGCGCCCTGCCAGACGGCTGCGTACCCGTGCCGGATCGTCATCGCTGCTCCTGGTCGAGTCACTGCTGGTCGAGCCACTGCTTGGCGTCCGCGTCGTACCGCGCGACCACTGTCTCCGCGCCGTTCGCGTCGATCCGGCACAGCACCGCGCCGTGGGGCAGCGGCACCCCCGAGACCCGGAACTGGAGCGCCGACCCCGCCCCCGCGACCGGAAACGCGTCGCCGTAGCGGCCGTCGCCGTGCGCCGGCCACCGCACCGCGTGCGCCACCTGGTCGGAGGCGGCGAACGGCGAGCCCGGGCCGTCCAGGCCGAGCACGCGACGCAGGTCAGCCAGTGGCAGCCCCTCGCCCACGTCGCTGAGCCGGTGCACGTACCCGCTCACCATGTGGTAGCCGCGGCGTTGATAGAACGCCACATGCTGCGGCGGGAGCAGCTTCCGCAGGATCTGCGGCTCCGCGGGCTGCCCGCTCAGCTGCTCGTCCCGCCGCTCGCCCCGGTGCTCTTCTCGCTCGGACCGCTCCAGGATGTCGATCAGGCCGATCTCAGCCGCCCACTCGGCGAGCGCCCGCACTTCGGGACCCGGCAGGCTGGCGCCGACCGGGGTGCCGGGGTTCAGCGTCAGGGTAAGCGACAGGTCGGGCCAGTCGCGGATCACGGCGAGCGCCTCAACCCGCGCGAACGGCACGTCGCCGTACCGTTCGACCAGCCGATCCCCTGACGTGAACAGCGGAACGCACTGCCGTCCTTCGAACTCCACCGTGGGCCAGGTGAAGCCGGCGTCGCCGGGTCCGGCGAGCTCACCCGCCGGGCGCGGCAGCAGCACCTCAGCGAGCATCAGCGCTTTGAGGTACGCGTCGGTGTCGCCCTGCCGGGTGGCGGCCAGCATCGCCGACTCGACCTCGTTGGCCGGCTGGAACACCGTGGTGGCCGCATTGGGGTCCACAGCGGCCGCGGCGGCCCGCGCGTACGCCTCCGCGGACAGGTCTCCGACCGGCGCGCCGCCGGACCCCGTGTCGGCCGACGCCAGAGACTCCGCCAGGTACTCCGGGGGGATCAGGACCTCGATCGGAAGGCCAGAGTTGATCGCGAGCCACCACCGCGGGTCGGGCCAGCGACGCGCCAACTCCGCCAGCGACGCGGTCACCCAGGGCACGTCCTGCCCTCCGGTCACCGCCGCGAGCGACTCCGGCGAGGTGTAGCCGAGCAGGTAGGTGCGGTCGCCGACGGTGGAGGTCATCCAGCCCACGGTCCGGCCCGACTCGTCCTGCCGCACCGGCGCCAGCAGCCCGACGCCGTTCAACAGCCGGAGGTAGCCGTCGTGGTCCTGTCGCTGACTCGCGTCGAGCAGCGCCCGCTCCAGCCCGCTCGCCGGGGTCCACTCCACCGGCCTTCACCCCCTCCCCCATGCTCACCTGTGCCGCTGCACAACCTACCGGCCAGAGCCAACTTCCTTCCCGGCGATGCCCCGCGTTGCCCCGCCGCCGGCACGAGCCTTGCCCCGCCGCCGGCACGACCGTTGCCCGCCGCCGATACGATCGTCAGCGATGGCTACCAACGATGGGCGGGGCGGGGAGCCGCTGATCTTCCCGATCGGCTGCTACACGGGCACGATGTACGAAGACCCGTACACCGTCGACCGCCACCACAACGTCATGGTCGGCGCTCAGCTGCTGCAACTCAACGACGAGCAGCTCGCCGTGTGGTTGCTGGCGCGCGGCGTCCCGGAGCAGGTCACGGACCGGCCGTGGACGCGGCCGACACTGCGGGACGAGGCCGCCAAGGCCGGCATCGCCAACGTGGAGCAGATGCTCGCCGGCCTCACCGCCGACGGGCTCGTGGTCGAGACGACACCGGGCACGGAGCACTCGGTCGACTTCGCGGAGTCGTACCGCTTCGTCCCGCTCATGCTCGGCCTCGGCAACACGTCCGAGGAGCCGTGGCTGTACCGCATCGGGTTCTTCCAGCAACCGGTGATCTCGGTCGCCGGCGAGGTGTACGGCATGTGGGAGTGGGCCCACGTGGACAACAATCTCTGGGCCGCGTGCCACGCGTACGCCGACACGTCCAAGCGGGCCGGCTCCAGCGACCCGGACGACACTGTCCCGGAGCGGGTGCTGACCGGTTTCCTCGGCGCGATCCATCCGCTGCTCACCGCGAGCGCGGCGTACCTCGACCTGGCGTGGCTGGACCAGCCCGGGGAGCTGTCATGACCGCTGAGACGCTGATCTTTCCCCTGGGCCACTACATGGGGGAGTTCTACCCGAAGACCGGCGCGCCGATGAAGTACCGCCGCCTCCGGCTCGGCGTCGGCGTGCCGCAGCTGAAGGACGACCCGCACTTCACGATGTGGGCGATGACGCACGGCCTGCCGGAGCCGATGGGCCAGACCCCGTGGACCCGGGAGGCGGCGATCGAGGCCGCCGGCCGGATGGGGATGTCGAACGCCGAGCAGTTGACCGACGATCTGAAGGCCGACGGCGCGGTCGCCGAGGTGACCCTGGGCACGCCGGCCGCTGTGGAGTTCGCGCGCACGCACCGGCTGCTGCCGTTGATGATGGGCCTGGGCAACACCCCGGAGGACCGGCTGCGGTTCGGCATCGGCTTCGTCGGCACGCCGCCCGCGGTCAAGGTGGACAGCTTCGTCTTCGAGATCTGGCAGTGGTCGCGGCTGCATCTGAACCTCTGGCAGACCGCCCAGGAGTTCGCCAAGGTGGAGCAGAAGTTCCCGAGCGGCAAGCCCGACAGCAGCCCTGAGGGGATGCTGGGCGAGATTCTGAGCCGCCTGCACGTGCTGCTGGCCGCCAACGCCGCGTACGTCGACCAGAGCCTGGAAGGCGCGGCGACGGAAGAGGTCCGCGACTAGCGGCCTTCGGCGAGCCACCATTCGTGGCTCCCGGGGGTGCCCCCCGGGACCAGGGCGCGGCGGGGCGCGGCGGGAAGGCCACGCGCGGCCTCGGCGATGGCCTCGTCCCATTCGGTCAACGCGTCGCTGTCGATCAACTCGAACGTCGCGCTGCCAAGGAACCCCGCGAACAGCGACTCCGCCGCCGAGCGGCGCACACACGCCACCGCCCAGTCGGAGAGCCCGCCCCGCTCGGCGAGGTCGACGGCGTCCTCGATGTAGCGGCCCAGCAACTGCACGTGCTCGACCGCCAGGCGCAGCACCTCGCGCTGCGCCGGCTCCGTCACCTCGGACGGCAGCGGCCCGTCACGGTAGGTCGCCACTCCCCCGCCGTAGGCCATCAGCATGGCCCGCTCGAACGCCGCCGGGCTCTCACCGGCCGCCCTCAGGTCGGCGAGCATCTGCTCGACGTAGCCGCTGGCGGTCCCGTCGAAGCTGAAGGTCGGCTGTCGCACGGCCCGGGTCGCCCAGCCGTACGAGGTCAGGAAGACCTCCCCGGTCGGCTCAACCCGCACCGCCGCCTCCAGGAGGACGCCGGTGTCGTTCGGCTCGGCGGCGCGGCGGTGGAACACCAACTCGATCCCGGCGTCCTCGGTGATCCACTCGCGGACCACCCCGCCGTCGGCGACGGTCTGCGAGGCGCCGCGATGGTACGGCCCGATCGGACCCTCGGCGCCCCGCTCCGCCAACGGCAGCTCGCCGACGTGGCGCAGCGCGGCCGTGGCCGCCGCCACCGGTGACCGGAAGCCGAGCCGGTCGGCCTGCGCGCGCACCGCCGCCACGAGCTGCTCGGCTGCAAGCTCCGGGTCGGCCGTCGCGCCTTCCCGTCCCAGCGCGGCCACTTCCGCCAGGTCGTCGGAGAGCCGGCGCGACATGAACTCGGGATCGCTCAGGATCTGAGCGATCGCCGCGTCGGTCGCCGTCGTCTGCGCGCCGGGCTCCTGGCCGGGGCCCTGCCGCTCGCCGCCGGGGGCACTCATCGTCCGCGGCCTCGCTTCCTGCTCTGCTGTCGCCGAGCCCATTTCTTCCTCCGGTACGCCCTGAGCCTATGTCCCCGACACCAGCCGCCCGGGCCGATGCCTCCCGATGCCGCACGGGCCGATGCCTCGCGGCGCCGGATGGTCTGGCGATTGCCGGGCGCGGCTACCATCGCTTCCGATGGCTGACAACCCGAGCCGAGCCCGCCAGGAGCCGCTGATCCTGCCGATCGGCCACTTCACCGGCGTGTTCCCGGACGAGGACGATCCGCGCGGGCGCCGGTACGACGTGCGACTCGGCGACGAGATCGTCGCTCTTCCGGAGGCCGGGTTCGGGGTGTGGGTGCTCTGCCACGGCCACCCGGGCGACGCTGCGGAAGCGTCCGGCCCAGCGGCTGAAGGCTCCGGGAACGGGCGGCCGTGGACCCGGAGCGAGGCGCTGGCGTACGCGCAGGCGAAAGGCGTGTCCGACGCCGCCGCGACGCTGCGCGAGCTGGCGGGCGCCGGCCTGGTCGTGGAGGCGCCGACAGGCGGCCGTCAGGCCCGGCAGTTCGCCGAGTCGTACCGGCTGCGGCCGTCCCTGCTGGGCCTGGGCAACTCGCCAGAGGAGCCTGACATGTTCCAGATCGGGCTCGTCGGCACGCCGATGGTGCGGGTGTCCCGGGATCTCTTCGAGATCTGGCGCTGGTCCGGCGTCGCCGCGAACATCTGGGACGCGTGCATGATCTTCACCGACTCCGAGCGAGCCCACGGTGAGTCGTTCTCCGGGTGGACCGACCCGGAGGAGGCGTTGACCAGCATCCTCGGCACGGCACACCAGCTGCTCTCGGCAGGGGCGGCGTACCTGGACCAGGCGGACTGAGATGGCCGACGTCACGCTGCCCGTGGACCCGAGCCCGGAGACCACGATCGTGCTGCCGATCGGGCACTACGTCGGCGCGCACTACCCGGGCCCCGGGGAGCCGCTGGAGGACCACACGGTGCGGATCGGCGCGACGCCGGTCCATCTGCTCTCCGACGAAGAATTCGGCGTCTGGGTGCTGGCGCACGGGCTCGCCGGCCCGGACGCGGAGGCGCCGTGGACGCGCCGGCACCTGCTCGACGCGGCCGCCGAGGCCAGCGTGGACGACGCCCCGGAGCTCCTCGAAGAGTTGCTGGAGGAGGGCGTAGTCGCGGAGGTCGCGCTCGGAACCACGGAGTCGGTCGAGTTCGCCAAGGAGCACCGGGTGGCGCCGCTGATGGCCGGGATGGGGCTGGTCAGCGAGGATCCGGTGGCCGTGCGAATCGGCGTGTACGGCATCCAGACCGCCGAGGTGAACGGCTTCGCGTTCGAGCTGTGGCGCCTGGGGCACCGCGCGGGCAGCCTGTGGGACTTCTGCCAGATGCAGGGCGCGTTCCTACGGGACGAGACCGGTCTGTCGGCCGCGGACAGCACGCCGGAGAAGATGCTGCTGATGTCGCTGCTGGAGCTGCAGACACTGCTGGCCTCCAACGCCGTCTACCTCGACACGCTCTCCCCCTAGACCAACCTTGCTGTAGCGCAGCTGCGCTACAACTGCGCTACATTGGTAGCCATGACCAAGAGCACTTCGTTCCGTATCAGCGACGCCGCCCGGAGCCGCCTGGCTGAGCGCGCCGCTCACGAGGGTGTGAGCGCCACGATGCTGCTCGACCGCCTCATCCGCGAGGGCGTAGACCAGCTGGACCATCCTGGCATCGTCTTCCGAGGCCCCGCGCACGACCGACGCGCCGCGCTGGCCGCCGGCCCCGACGTGTGGGAGGTGGTCGCGCGCCTCAGCGAACTCGACGGCAGCGAAGAGAGGCGCATCGCCACGCTGAGCGCGGAGTCCGACCTGCATCCGCGGCTGATCCGCCTCGCGCTCGACTACGCCGCCGAGCACCCGGACGAGACGCGCGAGCGGATCGAGCGCAATCGAGCACTCGCCGAACGCAGCCGCCGGGCGGCCGGGCAGCGTCAGGCCCTCATCGCGTGACCGCGTTCCTCATCGACGAGACCTTCCCATCGACTACGGCTGAACTCCTGCGCGACGCTTACGGTCACGACGCCGTGCACGTCGCCGACATGGGGCTCATAGCCACGGAGGACGCGGAGGTCGCCACGGCGGCACGGGCAGCAGGTCGCGCCGTCGTCACCGAGAACGTCGCGGACTTCGCCGCCGAACGCGACGTGGTGCTGGTGTTCGTACTCAAAAAGAATCTGCCCGCTGGCGGAGGCCAGGCGAAGGCGCTCGCGATGCTCCTCCACGACTGGGCCGAGGCCAACCCCGAGCCCTACCTCGGACCCGACTGGCCAACCGCCGGCTGAGCCGGCCCGCCGCCACGATCCGGACCACCCCCATGAGGCGTACCCACCCGCCATGAGGCGTACCCACCCGCCATGATCCGTGGCATGGGGCACTCAGCCACACGAACCGGCCGGCGCCAGTCCCGCTGAACCTCCCATGCCGCAGATCATGGGCTCGTGCCGTCGCGCCCGAGCGAAGGTTGCGAGGTCAATGTAGTAACATCGCTACAAGCTGGGAGGAGGTTCGCATGGCTATCACCAAGCTGACCAGCCGCGAGTTCAACCAAGACACCGGACGCGCCAAGACCGCGGCGCGGAGCGGCCCGGTCTTCATCACTGACCGCGGTCGTCCTGCGCATGTGCTGCTGACCTTCGACGACTACCAGCGGCTGACCAGTGGCTCGGACAGCATCATCGATCTGCTGGGCCTGCCCCCAGGGGTCGAAGACGCAGAGCTGGAAACTCCACGCCCGCGCGACCTCGCACAGCCGGCGGACCTGCGCTGATGTTTCTCCTAGACACGAATGTGGTCTCCGAGCTGAGGAAGGCGAGAACAGGCAGGGCAGACAAGAACGTCGCGGAGTGGGCCGCCAGCGTCCCCGTCGCGAGCCTGTTCGTGTCGGCGGTCACCATCCAGGAGCTGGAGATCGGGATCCTCCTCGCCGAACGGCGTGACCCGTCACAGGGGGCAGTCCTGCGCACGTGGCTGGAGTCCCAGGTGCTGCCCGCCTTCGCTGAGCGCATCCTGCCCATCGACACGACCGTCGCCCGTCGCAGCGCGGTGCTTCACGTTCCCGATCCTCGGCCGGTGCGGGACGCGCTGATCGCGGCGACTGCCCTGGTCCACGGGATGACGGTCGTCACGCGCAATGTGGCCGACTTCGCGCCGACCGGCACCTCCGTCATCAACCCGTGGGAGGTCAACGACCACCCCGGCTGATGTACGGCGCCTCGGAATCAGCCCTACCCGGCACGCGGTAGCGGCTCGCCGTCCGGGCTGAGGTGGTTCCGCCAGGAGCGCCGGGCCCGCCAGCCGAGCAGCCGCTCGGCCTTGCCGGTGTCGATCCCGGCCGCGTCGGCGCGGTCGACGGGACGCAGCTCAGTGGCCAGCCGCCGTACGACGCGTTCTGGGGCTCCCGCTACGCGATCGTCATCGACCCCGACGGCAACGAGGTGGGTCTGAAGGGCCCCGTCAACGACCAGCGCCGCTACGAGCCACGCGTTGGCGAATGACCGGTCGACCCTCAGAAGTTTACCGATAGCTATACTAGGCGACGTGGCTGACGGGGAATGGGACGTCTACGTCGTCAATGAGGTGCGCGAGTGGCTCGAACGTCTCGACGCGGCGGCACACGCGCGAGTGGTCCAGGCGATCGATGCTCTCTCCGAGAACGGTCCGGGCTTGGGTCGTCCACTGGTCGACACGATCGCCGGATCGGCGATCTCGAACCTCAAGGAGCTCCGACCAGGAACGGTCCGGATCCTGTTCGTGTTCGACCCGTGGAGATCCAGCATCCTGCTGGTGGCGGGCGACAAAGCGGGACAGTGGAATGCCTGGTACCAAGAGGCGATCCCACTGGCCGAGAAGCGGTACGAGATCTACCTGAGGGAGCGCGAGGCGGAGGAAGAGCGAGCATGAGCAGTTACGTGCGTTGGAAGGACATCCGGGCCGAGCATGTCGAGCGGGCCGGCGGCGAGGCGGCCGTTACCGCCGGGAAGCAGGAACTGCTGGCCGAAGCCCTGGGGCATCGGCTCGCGGAGATTCGACGCAACCGAGGGCTGACCCAGCAGGACGTGGCCGACCGGATGGGCATCACCAAGGGCCGGATCTCGCAGATCGAGCAGGGCAAGATCTCCGGGCAGGACGTGGTGGCCCGTTACGCCGCAGCGCTCGGCGGACAGTTGCACCAAGCGATCTACTTCGAC
This sequence comes from Micromonosporaceae bacterium, assembly GCA_009380105.1. Classification (GTDB taxonomy): domain Bacteria; phylum Actinomycetota; class Actinomycetes; order Mycobacteriales; family Micromonosporaceae; genus WHSM01. The sequence goes on along the minus strand of WHSM01000097.1, from coordinate 35 downwards.
GACGGCGACATCGCCGCGATCGCGTAGGCAGCGGT
>WHSM01000594.1 GCA_009380105.1 Micromonosporaceae bacterium | reverse complement strand
GTGCCGTTCCGCTCCCGCATCGCGGGCGCGAGCGACACCACGCGACCCGCGACAGCCGCCTTGGAGGTGGCGTAGTTGGTCTGCCCGGCGTTGCCGGCGATGCCGCTGATCGAGGAGACGGACACGATCCGGCCGCCGTCGTTGAGCACGTCCTCGCCGAGCAGCACGTCGTCGATCCGCTCCTGGCTGGCCAGGTTCACGTCGATCACAGACTCCCACTGCTGCTCGGACATGCGCCCCAGGGTCTTGTCGCGGGTGATGCCGGCGTTGTGCACCATGATGTCCAGCCCGTCGTGACGGCTGGTGAGGTGCTGGGCGATGATCCGCGGCGCGTCGGCGCCGGTGATGTCGAGTTGCAGTGCGGAGCCGCCGATCTGATTCGCCACTCTCGCCAGGTCGCCGCCCGCGGCCGGGATGTCCAGGCACACCACCTCGGCCCCGTACCCGGCGAGCACTTCCGCGATCACCGCCCCGATGCCGCGCGCCGCGCCGGTCACCAGCGCGGTCTGGCCCTCCAGAGGCCGCTCCGGGTCGCTGTCCGGAATCTCGGCCGGGGTGATCCGCACCGGCTGCCCGGACACGTACGCCGAGCGGTGCGACGCCAGGAACCGCAGGGTGCTGCCGATGCCGTTCTCGGCGCCGGGCGCGACGTACACCAGGTTCGCCGTGACACCCCGGCCCGCCTCCTTGCCGACCGACTTGACAAAGCCCTCCAGCCCGCGCTGCGCGGCGGCCTCGCGAGGGTCGTCGGCGTCCTCCGGCGGCGTGCCGAGGACGATCACCCGCCCACAGGTGTCGACGCGCCGGATCACAGGGTGGAAGAACTCGTAGACCGCGCGGAGCTGCGTGCTGTGCTTCACCCCGGTGGCGTCGAAGATCAGCGCCCGGTGCCGTTCCTCCGCCGGCTCGGACCGCACCTCGACGTCGGCGCCCGCGAGCACGTCGGTGACGGCCTTGTCGAGCCTGCCTCCCTCGGCGGCTCCGACCAGCACCGTGCCGGCGAGGTCAGGTTTTCCGGGCCGGCGTCGCCGCAGCGGCACGGGTGCCGGGAGCCCGAGTTGCTTGACTATCTTGCGGCCGAGGCCGCTGGTAGCGAACTGTTGGTAGCGATCAGTCATTCGCCCTCCCTACTCGCGGGTAAGAATACTCATGGGTAAGTTATCCTCGCCAGTGGCAGGCACACATCACGCTGGAGGCGTCATGGGAAACAGTGTCAGACGAGTCGCGATCGTGGGCGGGAACCGGATACCTTTTGCCCGGTCCAACGGCCCGTACGCCCACGCCTCGAACCAGGACATGCTCACCGCCGCGCTCGAAGGCCTGATCGGTCGGTACGGCCTTGCCGGCGAGCGCATGGGTGAGGTGGCCGCCGGCGCCGTGCTCAAGCACAGCCGCGACTTCAACCTGACCCGCGAGTGCGTCCTCGGAAGCCACCTCGACCCGAGCACCCCGGCCTACGACGTCCAACAGGCCTGCGGCACCGGCCTGGAGGCCGCGATCCTCGTGGCCAACAAGATCGCGCTCGGCCAGATCGACTGCGGCATCGCCGGCGGCGTCGACACGACCAGCGACGCGCCGATCGGCGTCAACGAGGACCTGCGGCGGGTGCTGCTCGACGTCAACCGGCAGCGCAGCCTCGGCGGGCGGCTCAAGCAGCTTGCCAGGTTCCGGCCCGGCCACATCGTGCCCGAGATCCCCCGCAATGCCGAGCCTCGCACCGGCCTGTCGATGGGCGACCACGCCGCGTCGACCGCCGAGCGGTGGAAGGTCGGCCGCGAGCAGCAGGACGAACTCGCCGCGACCAGCCACCAGCGGCTCGCGACGGCGTACGACAGCGGCTTCTTCGACGACCTGATCACCCCGTTCCAGGGACTGTCCCGGGACCAGAACCTGCGCCCGGACTCCACCGCCGAGAAGCTGGCCACGCTCAAG
>WHSM01000614.1 GCA_009380105.1 Micromonosporaceae bacterium | reverse complement strand
CGGCCGCGGCGTTGCCGGTAGATCAGTCCCGCCGTGGCGAGTCGGTCGCAGTGGTAGGTCAGCTGGCTCGGAGTGCAACCAAGTTTGTCCGCGAGCTCTCCCATGGTGAGCGGGTGATCCAGGCTGCGCAGCAATTCCGCGCGGAGCGTGCCCAGCACGACCGAGAGCGGGTCAGCGCCCGCGGCGATGCCGTCGGTGAGCCCGGCGAGCGCCGCCCGGTGGCCGGGAAGCCCGTAGCCGATCCACACCACGTCGGGTAGATCCAGGTTGCCGATGTAGCCGTCGGCGCGTCCGGAGATCATCGGGGCGAGCACCAGCCGGCGGCCTCGGAGGTGGTAGTCAGCGGGCTCGGGGTCCGGCAGGTGCAGCACGTTGTCGACGAGTCTCGCCCGGGGATGTATCGACGTCAGCACCAGGTCGAGCGCGCCGCTGACCACGGCGGCGCCGATCCGGTCGGTTTCCCGCTCGATCAGCGGCCGCAACAGGCTCCACGCCGCGGTGACCCCTAACCACGTCTCTTCCATCGCTCCCGCGTACGCGTGCAGCCAGGCGCGGGGCCGAAGCATCACGGACCGCCAGCGCGCTGGCGGGGCCGGGCCGAACTGGCGCTCCAGGTCGGCGAGCAGATGGTCGCCGGGCAGGTCCCGTATCAGCTCCACCCCACCCTGGATCCCGTTCCCGTCGAGGGACTCCACCGGCATCAGGCAGTCGGGGCCAACGGAGCATCCGGGCCAGATCAGGGGAGCGACGGCGGCGACTGAGGAGCCTGTGAGCTCGCGGGCGACCCGGCCTCGCAGTGGCTCAACCACGTCGCGGGCGGGTCCGGCCACCACGCTGGTGAGCGCCGTGAGCACCGACGGCCATGGAGTGCGGGCGACGGACACTCGCACCTCGTCCAGCTCGCCGAGGTGCAGTCGCACGCAAGGGGGGTCCGCCATGTCGCCGGGCCGCGTTCTGTTGTGTCCGCGCGGGGTCTGCGTGGATCTTGAGAGCGCAGTTTACTAGCGGAGCGGCCCTTCGGGGTAGCCTGTCGCCCGGCAGCCCGGCCGTTTGCTGGTGCACTATAATCCGTTAAGCACGCATTTATCCGGACATGCGCGATCCAGCTAGAGGCGGATCCCCAGGCTTGTTTCATCCCAATTCTTCATGCCAATTTGAACTATTCATGCTCAATCGTGATCAGACATTAATATTTGCGCATGTAATTGCGCACCCGCATTGAAAGGAGGCGTAATGCGGGTGCGAAGCCGCGGGTTTGTCGCGGCGCAGAGCGTGAGTGTGTCGATCGTCAGAACGGAGTTGGGTGGCATGGGATTCAACGGCAATTACGCTGATTCCGGCCTGCCGGCGGAGTCCGAGGACCCCACTGGAGCCGAGACCGGTCGGACAGGCTTGAGCCGGCGTAACTTCCTGATCGGCTCGGGGGCCGCCGCGGGCGCGGGAATGATCGCGGCCCGGCTGGGCTTCGATGGCGTGGCTCTGGCGCACGAGGGCGCCGATCACGCCGAGCCTTCGTTGGGCGCCTGGGCGGCAACCAAGCATCGGGGCCGCTATCTGGCCCTCGCCGGCGCCGGGGAGGCGCCGGAGGTCCGTGTGCTCGCGGTGGGGACGGCTGGCGAGGT
>WHSM01000053.1 GCA_009380105.1 Micromonosporaceae bacterium | reverse complement strand
CTGGTGTCCGCGGAGCTGGCGATCGGGGCCGCGACCATGGCCGCCACGGTGTGGCTGCTGCTCGGAGTTGGCGGGCTGATCCAGCTCGGCGACGCGGTGAACACAGTGCTGAAGGACCGCCGTCCCTAGGCGGCGTCGGCCGGTCAGCGGGGGCGCAGCGGCAGGGCGCGGCCGAGCACTCCGAAGGGCCGCTCGTCGCCGGGAAAGTGGAAGTCCCGCAGGACGTCTGCGAAACCCAGCTTGCGGTAGAGCCGCCACGCCCGGGACTTCTCGTACGGCGCCTCCGGGGTGGAGAGCACCGCCTTGGCCTCGGCGGCTCCGTCCAGCATCGCGACGAGCTGTCGCTCGCCGAGCCCGTGTCCCTGGGCGTCCGGGCGCATGTGCAGCTCCACCACTTCGAGGGCGTCGGTCAACCATTCCGTGTACGCCGCGGAGCTCAGGCCGGCGCGCACCTGCTCGTGCCACCACTGGCCCCGCTCCGAGGTGTATCCGTACCCGAAGCCGAGCAGTTGGTCATCGTCGGCGAGGGTCGCCACCGCGCGGAAGCCGGGCCGGTGGGTGTGCGCGTAGACGAAGCCGCGCCGGGTCGCGGCCAGGTCGGGGGAGTAGTCCATGGCCTCGGCGTACACCTGAAGCACGTCGTCCAACCGCCTGACGACATCGTCGCCGGTCCAGCGAACGAGGGTCATGCGGCTGCGGACCTCCTTCTCCGGCGGGCGTTGGCGGGCTTCTCCGGCGGGCGGCACGTGGGTGACCGGCGGCTCCGCGCCGACGGTACGGGAAACGTACAAGACTGACCGGCCGCGCCACGCGCCGGCCGGGTTGTCAGTCGCGGCCGGTAGTCTCCGCGCCTGCGGGAGGGAGTCAGAGGGATGAGTGTGCTGTGTGCGGTGGGTCTTCCGAATGTCGGGGAGTTCGGCGATCCGCGGGTGCTCGTGGACCTGGCGACGGCGGCCGAGGAGCACGGCTGGGACGGCGTGTTCCTGTGGGACCACGTCCTCTATCACCAGCCGGACTGGCCGGTGGCGAACCCGACCGTCGCCTTGGCGGCGATCGCGGCGCGCACTGAGCGGGTGCGGCTCGGGCCGTTGATGACCGCGCTGCCGCGACGGCGCGCGCAGGTGGCAGCCCGGGAGGTCGCCACGCTCGACGCGCTGTCGGGCGGCCGGGTGATCTTCGGGGCGGCGTTGGGGTCGATGGACGCCGAGTACAGCGCTTTCGGGGAGTCCGCGTCGCTGCGGGACCGCGCCGGCCGTCTGGAGGAGTCCCTGGCGGCGCTGGACGAGCTGTGGCGGGGGCGCGAGGTGCGGTTCCGGGGTCGGCACGTGGTGGTCGACGGGGTGCGGATGGCGCCGACGACGCAGCGGCCGCGTCCGCCGATCTGGTGCGCCGGGCGCTGGCCCGCCAGATCGGGGTTTCGGCGGGCGGCTCGCTGGGACGGCGTGATGCCGACCCACGCCGACTTCGGCAAGGGAACGACCATGCCGCCGGCGGCGCTGCGCGAGGCGCTCGCCGTGATCGCCGCCGAGCGCGGAGGCCTGGACGGCTTCGACGTGGCTCTGGAGGGGCGCACCGCGGCGGGGTCCGCGGCGCGGACTGTGGCGTCGTACGCCGCGGTCGGGCTCACCTGGTGGGTGGAGGCGATGGGCTGGTGGCGGGGCGGCGTCGCCGCGGCGCGGGCCCGGATCCTCACGGGGCCGCCGCGCTTGTGACCTGCGGGAAGACGACTCGCTGAGCCTTCTTCCGCAAGGATGTTGCGGTTTGGTCGGGGGCGGGGTTACTGTAGGCATGTTCGAACACATGTTCGAACGACGCGCCTCTTCCGGTCGTCGCGGTCCGGGCAGAGGCGGCGGGTTCCCGCCGGCGCCTTACCGACCCCCCAAGGCGCGGCGGGGACCAGGGGGCGGAGCCGCAGGGTTCGCCCTGCCGGTCGGGTGGAGTGTGGGAAGCGCTCCGCCCGACCGGCTGCCCGCTGTGTCTTCCCCACAGCGGCGACCGCGCGCTGGCAGCGCGGGCCACATGTCCGACACCTGGAGGGGAAGCAGATGTTGACCGTACCGAGGACGGCGGGCCTCGACTCGCCGAGCCGGGCGCAGACGGCGCCGGCGATCCCAGCGCACGCGCTGCCGCAGCGCACTCCGGCGGAGTTGCTCAAGCTGGCGCGCCGTGGCTTGCTGGAGGCCGCCGGCAGCCCCATGGACGGGCTTCGGTACGCCACCGCGCACCTCGCGGCGCTGCGTGCCGCCGCCGCTGTGCTCGCCGGGCGGGCCCGCCCGGCGCCGGGGCGGCGCGGCCGTCCGACCAGTGTCTGGGCGCTGCTCGCCATCGTGGCGCCCGAGTTGGCGGAATGGGCGGGGTTCTTCGCCGCGGGGGCGGCGAAGCGAGCCGCCGCCGAGGCGGGCATCCCCCGCGTGGTCACCGCCCGGGAGGCCGATGACCTGGTGCGCGACGCCGGTCGCTTTCTCGTGGTGGTGGAGAGCACCTTGCAGCTTTCCGGCCAGACGCTGTTGACCGGATTCCCCACTGCGGCGTTCGACCACTCCGACGCCGAGCGGCCGGCCAGCTGAGCAGTTGACGATCGCGAGAAGAGCAGCACGTCGTGTCCGTGACCGCCCTGGTGGGGCGAGGGCTTGTCAGCCGGGCCAGTGAGCGTGACGGGCGCGGCGGAGCCGACCGGGTCCTCCCCGTGCGGGAAGAGCTGCTCCCCCTGCTGCCGTGGCAGGGCCTGCGCCGGGGAGCGACTGTCGCGGTGGCCGCGGAAGGGGCGCCGGGGTCCTCGTCGTTGCTGCTGGCGCTGATCGCCGAAGCGGCGCGGGACGGATCGTGGTGCGCGGTCGCCGGCGTCGCGGGTCTGGGGGTCTCGGCCGCCGCGGAGCTGGGCATCGACCTCGGTCGGCTGGCCCTGGTGCCGCGCCCTGGGGCCGAGTGGATGACCGTGACCGCGGCGCTGCTCGACGGTTTGGAGATCGTGGCAGTGCGCCCGCCCGGTCCGATCCCGCCGAAGCTGGCGCAGCGGCTCGCCGCCCGGGCCAAGCAGCGCGGCAGCGTGTTGATCTCGTACGGGAGCTGGGCCGGCGCCGACGTGACTCTGCGGGTGACGGACCAGACCTGGCACGGGCTCGGATCGGGGCGGGGACGGCTGCGCAGCCGCGAGCTCGCCGTCACCTCGCACGGCCGGGGATCGGCGACGCGTCACCGCGGCGTTCAGATGTGGCTGCCGGCGCGCGAGGCCGTTGCCGCGGAGCGCCTGCCGCACGACGCCGCCGGATCGCCGGCGAGCATCACGGCTCGCGCCGTCACGACGGCTCGCGCCGTCACGACGGCTCGTGTCGTCATGGCGCCGGAGACGGTGGAGCGGGCGTCATGAGCGATGGAGCGAGTGTCGTGAAGGGAGTCGACACGACGCGGGTGCTGGCCGTGTGGTGCCCGGACTGGCCGGTGCTCGCCGCGGTGATTGACGAAGGCTGTCCGCCGCAGTCGCCGGTCGCGGTGGTCGCCGCGGGAAAGGTCGCGGCCTGCTCCGCGCAGGCGCGTGTGGAGGGAGTTCGCCGGGGTCTGCGCCAGCGTGAGGCGCAGGCGCGCTGTCCGGAGTTGATCGTGCTCCATCACGATCCGGACCGGGACGCTCGCGCTTTCGAGCCGGTGCTCGCGGCGGTGGAGCAGCTGGCCCCGCCGGCGGCGGCGCTGCGTCCCGGGCTCTGCGCGATCGCCGCGCGCGGGCCGGCCCGGTACTTCGGCGGCGAACGACAGGCGGCCGAGCTGCTCGTCGACCACGTGGCCGACAGCTCTGGCGTGGAGTGCCAGATCGGGGTCGCCGACGGGATCTTCGCGGCCAGCCACGCCGCCCGGGCCGGGGTGATCGTGCCGGCCGGGCGCTCGGCGGAGTTCCTCGCTCCGCTGGACGTGGCGGCCCTCGACCGGCCCGAGCTGGTCGACGTCCTGCGGCGGCTCGGAATCCGCGCCCTCGGAGCGTTCGCGGCGCTGCCGCACGTGGACGTGTTCGCCAGGTTCGGCGCCGACGCGGCCTTGGCGCACCGTCTCGCCCGAGGGCTGGACCCCCGGCCGCTGGCGGCGCGCGCCGTGCCGCCCGACCTGACCGTCGTCACCGACCTGGAGCCCCCTGCGGAGCGGGTGGACACCGCGGCCTTCGCCGCCCGCGCGCAGGCCGAGGAGCTGCACCGGAAGCTGGCGCGGCACGGGCTGGCGTGCACCCGGCTGGTCATCGAAGCGCACACCGAGAACGGCGAAGAGCTCACCCGCGAGTGGCGGCACGACGGCGCGCTCTCCGCCGCCGACATCGCCGACCGGGTGCGCTGGCAGCTCGACGGCTGGCTGTCCGGCTCCACCCGCGCCGACCGGCCCACCGCCGGGGTCGCCCGGTTGCGTCTCACCCCGGAAGGGCTCGTGGCGCAGGGCGGGCTGCAGCTCGGCCTGTGGGGCGACGCCGGTCGGGGAGCCGACCGCGCGCACCGGGCGTTGTCGCGGGTGCAGGGTCTGCTCGGTCCCGACGCGGTGGTCACCGGGGTCGCCTCCGGAGGCCGTGGGCCGGCAGAGCAGGTGCGATGGGTGCCGTGGGGAGACGAGCGCCGCCCTCGACGTCCTCCCGAGCAGCCCTGGCCGGGCAAGTTGCCGGCCCCGGCGCCGGCTCTGGTCTGCCCCGAGCCGCTGCCGGCGATGGTCTACGGGCCGGACGCCAGATCCGTGGGGGTGAACGGCCGGCACCTGCTCACGGCTCCGCTGTGCCGGGTGGCGATCGACGGCGAGCCGGCCGTCGAGGTGACCTCGTGGGCCGGGCCCTGGCCGGTTGACGAGCGTTGGTGGGCACCGGCCGAGGCGCAGCGCAGAGCCCGGTTCCAGGTGTGCCTCGCCGACGGCCGGGCGCTGCTGTTGGCCCTGGTCAGCGGCCGTTGGCAGGTCGAGGCGGTGTACGACTGATGGGCTGGGACAATCCGCCGATTCCCTGGCCCGAGCTGGAGCGGCGGCTGTCAGGACGACCTTCCGAGACCACGCGTGAATCTCCCGGCGAGCAACGAGTGGTCTCGGAAGGTCGGTTGCCTCCTCTGGTGGAGGACCCGCTCGCGGTCGCCGACGAGTATCCGGCGTCCCGCAGACGCCCCGCCTACCGGGCCCTGGAGGCGCGGCCGCGGCGTCACGTCGGCGCGGTCCCGTACGCGGAGCTGCACTGCCACTCCAACTTCAGCTTCCTGGACGGGGCGAGCCACCCGGAGGAGCTGGCCCAGGAAGCGGCGCGGCTCGGGCTGTCCGCGCTCGCGATCACCGACCACGACGGGCTGTACGGGGTGGTCCGGTTCTCCGAGGCCGCCAAGTTCTACGGGGTGCCCACGATCTTCGGCGCCGAGCTGAGCCTGGGTCTGAGCGGGCCGCAGAACGGCGTGCCCGATCCCGAAGGCGGCCACCTGCTGGTGCTGGCCCGCAATCCCGCCGGGTACGCCAGCCTGTCCCGGGCCGTCAGCGAAGGCCAGCTCGCTGGCGGCCAGAAGGGCAAGCCGGCGTACCAGATGGAGCGACTGGCCGAGCTCGCCACCGGCAACTGGCTGATCCTCACCGGATGCCGCAAGGGCCTGGTCCCCGCGGCGCTGACCAGCGCCGGGGCGGCTAGCGCCGGGGCAGCGACCGGCGCCGGGGTGACCAGCGGCGGCGTGGCGGCCGCCGCGCGTGAGCTGGACCGGCTGCGGGCGCTGTTCGGCGCCGAGAATGTCGCGGTGGAGCTGATCGACCACGGCCAGCCGCTGGACGACGAGCGCAACGCGGCCCTCGCCGCGCTCGCCGAGCGGTTCGGCCTGCCGGCCGTGGCGACCAACAACGTGCACTACGACACCCCGGGACGCCGGCGCCTGGCTGCCGCCCTGGCCGCGGTGCGGGCGCGGCGCAGCCTCGACGAGATCGACGGGTGGCTGCCGGCCGCGGCGACCGCGCACCTGCGCAGCGGGGAGGAGATGCGGGCCCGGTTCGCAGCGTACCCGGGGGCGGTGGAGCGCACCGCCGAGTTCGCCGACGAGTGCGCGTTCGACCTCGACCTGGTGGCTCCGAACCTCCCGGACTGCCCCGTGCCGGCCGGCCACACCGAGATGAGCTGGCTGCGGGAGCTGACCCGTCGCGGCGCCCTCGACCGGTACGGCGCTCCCGAGCGGAACCCCGAGGCGCACTGGCAGATCGCCCACGAGCTGGACATCATCGAGAAGCTGGGCTACCCCGGCTACTTCCTGATCGTGCGCGGCATCGTGGAGTTCTGCCTCAGGAAGAAGATCCTCTGCCAGGGGCGGGGCTCCGCGGCGAACTCCGCCGTCTGCTACGCGCTGCGGATCACCAACGTGGACGCTGTCGAGCACGGCCTGCTGTTCGAGCGGTTCCTGGCTCCCGAGCGCGAAGGGCCGCCCGACATCGATCTCGACATCGAGTCTGACCGCCGGGAAGAGGTGATCCAGCACGTCTACGGCACGTACGGCCGGCACAACGCCGCCCAGGTGGCGAACGTGATCTCGTACCGGCCCCGTTCGGCGGTGCGGGACATCGCCAAGGCGTTCGGCTACTCGCCCGGCCAACAGGACGCGTGGAGCAAGCAGATCGACCGTTGGGACAGCGCCGCTCAGGCCGAGCTGGACGAGATTCCCGAGCCGGTGATCGCGTACGCCAACGAGCTGCAGCGGTTTCCCCGGCACCTGGGCATCCACTCCGGAGGCATGGTGCTCTGCGACCGCCCCGTGATCGACGTATGCCCGGTGGAGTGGGCCCGGATGCCCAACCGCACCGTGCTGCAGTGGGACAAGGACGACTGCGCCGCCGCCGGGCTGGTGAAGTTCGACCTGCTCGGCCTGGGCATGCTCTCAGCCCTGCGCAACGTGATCGACCTGATCGCCGACTACCACGGCGACGAGATCGACCTGGCGAAGCTGCCGCAGGAAGACCCCGAGGTGTACAGGATGCTCTGCCGGGCCGACTCGGTCGGAGTGTTCCAGGTGGAGAGCCGGGCGCAGATGGCCACGCTGCCCCGGCTGAAGCCGAAGAAGTTCTACGACCTGGTGGTCGAGGTGGCGTTGATCCGCCCCGGCCCGATCCAGGGCGGGTCGGTGCACCCGTACATCCGCCGGGCGAATGGCCTGGAGAAGCCGGATCCGCCGCATCCGTTGATGGAGAAGGCGCTGGGGCGCACGCTCGGGGTGCCGCTGTTCCAGGAGCAGTTGATGCAGATGGCGATCGACGTCGCCGGCTTCGACGCCGCCGGGGCCGACCAACTGCGACGGGCGATGGGCTCCAAGCGCTCCGAGGAGCGGATGGCCGAGTTGAAGGGCAAGCTCTACGCCGGGATGGCCGAGAAGGGCATCACAGGCGCGTTGGCCGACGACGTCTATCTCAAGCTCTCGTCGTTCGCCAACTTCGGCTTCCCGGAGAGCCACGCGTACAGCTTCGCGTACCTGGTGTACGCCAGCTCCTGGTTCAAGCTCTACTACCCGGCCGCGTTCTGCGCGGCGCTGCTCAACGCCCAGCCGATGGGTTTCTACTCGCCGAACACCCTGGTCGCGGACGCCCGCCGCCACGGCGTGGAGACCCGTCGCCCGGACATCAACGCCAGCGACGCGAAGGCGTGTCTGGAGCCGGTCGAGCAGGCGTTGGGCAGCCCGGCGGCTCACGGCGAGGGGCGGCGTCATCCGGGCCGGGACGGAGATCCGCGCGATCCGGGGGACTGCGGCGAGGCCAGCCCGCCAGCGGTGCGCCTCGGCCTGGCCTCGGTGCGCCAGATCTCCGACAAGCTGGCCGAGCGGATCGAGTCGGAGCGGGCAGACGGCGGGGCGTACCGGGACATGGCGGATCTGGGGCGGCGCGTAGGGCTGACGGCGGCGCAGATGGAGGCGCTCGCCACGGCGGACGCGTTCGGCTGCTTCGGGCTGACCCGGCGGGAGGCGCTGTGGCTGGCCGGCGCGGCGGCGGCCGAACGCCCGGACCGGCTGTCGGGGACGTCGGAGATCCGCTGCGCGCCGACGTTGCCGGGTATGGACGCGATCGAGCAGGCCGCAGCCGACGTGTGGGCCACCGGGCTCTCGCCGGACAGCCACCCGGCCGAGTTCGCCCGCGAGGTGCTGGACGCAGCCGGGGCGGTCCCGATCGCCGGGCTCGGCGAGGTGACGCCCGGCGTCTGGGTGAAGGTCGGGGGAGTGGTGACCCACCGGCAGCGGCCGGGCACCGCCGGCGGGGTCACCTTCCTGAACCTGGAGGACGAGACCGGCATGCTCAACGTGATCTGCCAGCAGCGGGTGTGGCAGCGGTACCGCAAAGTCGCCCGCACCTCACCGGCGCTGGTCATCCGGGGAAAGCTGGAGCGCGCCGAAGGAGTGACGAACCTGCTCGCCGAGCGGATCGAGCCCCTGACCCTCCCGGTGCGCTCCACTTCCCGCGACTTCCGGTGAGCCCTGCGCTCCGGTCAGGACCTGCGCTCCGCCAAGCACAGGGGTGCGGCTGCTCCCAGGCTGTCCTAATATTGCGGGTTGTCCCGGAACGAAGAATCCACCAGCCGGTCGGTGATGCGTGCCGGCCAGATCGGAGCGACGTGGGCTGTTCGCACGCTGCGACGTGTCCCCTCTTCCCACTGCTCAATGCGAGCTTGCGCAGCTGGCGTGACTACTACTGCGACACCGAGGACCGCTGGCTTGACTGTGCCCGATACCGGGTGGCGGTGACGGGTCGGCCCGTGCCGATCACGCTGCTGCCGAACGGGCACGAAGCGAAGCTGCTCCAGCACGCTCCCGGCGCTCCCGGCGCCGAGCCGGGGCGGGCGCCCAGGCAGGTGCCGCCGTCGGGGTCCGGTTTCGGGCCACCGGAGACCATGGCTCGGCGCACACCAGGACAGACGCCGCCGGCTCAACAGTTCAGACCTGCCCCCCTCCAACCACGCCCGTACCTCCCGGAGAATCCACCCGTTCGGCCGCGACCCGGGCAGCAAGCGCCCGGCTCAAAGCGCCGATGGTGGCACCGGCTGTTCGATTGGATGTCAGATCCCGTATGAGTGACTACTGGCCCTGGTGGGCGGGCGCTATCGGCCTGGCCCTGGTCACAATCAACTACACCCTCACCACTGATCGGTCCTTCGGCGTGTCCGCGGCGTGGGACCGCGTGCTGCACTGGCGCGCTGAGCGACGCATCGAACGGTTGGAGGACCAGTTCACCGACCAGCGTGCCCTCGCGGAGGCCCTCACCGCGGCCACCCAGCAGTTCGATGACCGTCCCGTCGCCCCCGCCTCGCACCCGCCCGCGCGCAGTGACGCGCCGGCATCCGGGCAGCAGATCGGGCAACCGGCGGTCGGGAGCGCTCCGGTGGCGAGTCACCGCCCGGCGCCGCTGGTGACCCAGGCGGCCCTGCTGCTGTCGATCCTCGTCGGCGGGTGGATTGCGGCGGTCACGTCCGGCCGATTCGAACTCCGCGCCGACATGGGCCAGGGGTTCCGTGAGATCGTCACCGGCAATCCCACCACCATGATCGGTGTGCTGTTCCTCGGCGGCGTGCTCGTCGGTTTCGGCACCCGCCTCGCCGGAGGGTGCAGCTCCGGCCACGGACTCAGCGGCTGCGGCCGGCTGCGTCCGGTCAGTCTCCTCGCGACCGCCGTCTTTTTCGGCACCGCCGTCCTCGTGTCGCTCCTGCTGTGGAAGGTGATCTGATGCGTACCCGAGGCGCGGTTCTCATCGCGAACATCATCACCGGGCTTGCCCTCGGCTACACCGTCAGCAACATCGGGTTCGGTGACTACGCCGAACTGAACCGCATGTTCACCTTCCAGGATCTGCGGATGTTCTTCGCCTTCGCCGGGGCCGTGGGGATCATCGTGGTGGTCTTCGCCTTCCTACGGGTCCGCCGTACGCCAGGGCGCATCCACGCGGGCGTGGTGCCCGGCGCGGTGATGTTCGGCTCCGGGTGGGCGATCTCAGGCGGCTGCCCCGCGATCCCGATCGTCCAGGTCTCCAGCGGGTACCTCCCCGCCTTCGCCACGATCGGCGGCGTGATGGCCGGCATCTGGCTCTGCCGCTGGGGCAACGCCAGGTTCTTCCACCTCGACCGAGGTTCCTGCGGGCTGTAGCGGTCGGCCCTCCCTTTCGCGGTGTGCCGACGGCAACCGACCCGGACCGTATCGGCCGCCCGAGCCTGGACCTGTGGGGAAGCGGAGGGCGCGCCACCTGTGCGCGCCCTCTACTTCGAGTGTCGGCAAGGAAAGCCACGATCGCCGCGCCGCCCTGCCCAGGCGAGACTGGCGGTTCTCTCGTGGCAGGGCACGCGGCCGGCAGGGCACGCGGCGCCTCGGCGCGACGATAGGCTCTTATTCCGCCGATCGGCAGCCGCGGCGCCGAGCAGGCGAACAGCGAGGAGGCGAGTGATCGTGGAGCGGATCCGGGCGCACACCGCGCCGCGTACCGCCGTGGTCTGGGACGTGTTGAGAGCGGAGCTGGCCAGTCGAGCCGCCGCGGTTGGCTCCGGCCTGGACGTGCTCGACGTCGGCGGCGGCACCGGCGGGTTCGCCGTTCCCCTGGCCACGGCCGGCCACCGGGTCACCGTCGTCGACTCCAGCCCGGACGCGCTCGCCGCCCTCACCCGCCGCGCGGCCGAGGCCGGGGCAGCCGACCGGATCCGCGCGGTCCAGGGCGACGCCGACAAGCTCACCGAGATCGTCGGAGCGGCCAGCTCCGATCTCGTGCTGTGCCACAGCGTGCTGGAAGTGGTGGACTCGCCTGTGGCGGCGGCCGAGTCGGTCGCGGCGGTGCTCCGGCCAGGCGGCGCCGCCAGTGTGCTGGTCGCCAACCGGGCGGCGGCCGTCCTCACCCGCGCGCTCGGCGGCAACCTGGCCATGGCCGCCACGCTGCTCGCCGACCCGGAGGGCCGGGCCGGGCCGCGGGACACGCTGTTGCGCCGTTTCGACGCGGCCCAGGCCGAGGCATTGCTCGCGGCCGCCGGTCTGCGGGTGGAGCAGATTCACGGGGTACGCGTGGTCGCCGACCTGGTGCCCGGCGCGCTGTTGGACACCGAACCCGGCGCGTACGACGCGCTGCTGGCCTTCGAACAGGAGGCGTCGACCCGCGCGCCGTACCGGGACATCGCGACCCAGGTCCACCTGCTCGCCCGGCGCCCATGACTCCAGCCTTCGACGGCCCGGACTTCGACGGCCCGGACTTCGACGGCCCGGACTTCGACGGCGGCTTGGCCGAGGTCTGGCCACGGTACGGAGCCGCCAGCCTCGCCGACGTGATGCCCAGCGCGCTCGCCTGCCTCGGCGTGCCGGGCGCAGCGGACGCGCTCGGCCTTCGGTCCGGCCCGGCGGCGGAGGCGCGCCGGATCGCAGTGCTGCTGGTCGACGGGCTGGGCCATCACCTACTTCCGCTGGCCGCGCCGGCGGCGCCCACGCTCGCCGACATGGCATCCGGCCGGCTCGGCGGCGTCGCCAGCCTGACCGCCGGCTTCCCGTCCACGACGCCGACCAGCCTGGTCTCGGTCACGACCGGCGCGCCTCCCGGGCAACACGGGGTGCTCGGCTTCACCGTGAACATCCCCGGCACCCGGCGTGTGCTCACCCACATCGTGTGGCGCGACGACCCTGATCCGCTGCGCTGGCAGCCGCTCCGCACGCAGTTCGCCGTGGCGGAGGCGGCCGGGGTGACGGTGAGCGTGGTCAGTCCGCCGGAGTTCTCCGGCAGCGGCCTGACGCGCGCCATGTTCCGGGGGGTGGCGTATCGGGGGGCCAGCACGACCGACGAGATCGTCGCCGAGGTGCTCGCCGGCCTGGCCCCGCCCCGTTCCCTGGTGTACGCGTACACCCCATATGTCGACCGCGCCGGGCATCTGGCCGGGGTCGGCTCCCCGGAGTGGCTGGCCGCCGTGGGCGAGGTTGACGTCCTGGTCTCCCGCCTGCTCGCCGGCCTGCCCGCGGACGCCGCTCTGCTGGTGACCGCGGACCACGGGATGCTCGACGTGCCCGCCGACGAGCGCATCGACCTCGACGGCCGCGCGGCGTCGCAGCTGCGGGCCGGCGTGCGGGTGATCGCGGGTGAGCCGCGGGTGCGCTACCTGCACACCAAGCGTGGCGCGGCCGCCGACGTGATCGCCACCTGGCGTGCGGCGCTGGGGGATCGAGCCTGGGTGATCTCCCGCGAAGAGGCGGTGGCCGCCGGCTGGTTCGGCCCGGTGCCGGAGGCGCACCTGGCCCGGATCGGCGACGTCGTGGCAGCCTGCCGGGGCCGGTTGGCGTTGACGGCGAGTCGGCGGGAGCCGCCGATCACGTCGAAGCTGCTCGCCTATCACGGGTCGTCGACCGCCCTGGAGATGATCGTGCCGCTGCTGATTGCCCGTGGCCAGAGCCGAAACGTCGTACCGACCGGGTAGCGTCCGCCGATGTGGGGCGAAGTCAACTGCAGCGTGGTGGCGTGGACCGCGGCGGCCGGTTCGGCCCGGACGCCGACGACACCGGGTGCGCCGTGCTGCATGTGGACATGGACGCGTTCTTCGCCTCCGTCGAGGTGCGCCGCCGTCCGGAGTTGCGCGGCAAGCCGGTCATCGTGGGCGGCGTCGGCCCGCGCGGCGTGGTCAGCGCCGCCAGCTATCAGGCCCGGGAGTACGGCGTGCACAGCGCGATGCCGGGCGCCCGGGCGCGGCGACTCTGCCCGCACGCGGTGTTCCTGCCGCCGGACTTCGCGGCGTACTCCGAGGCGTCCCGCGCCGTGATGTCGATCTTCCACGACGTGACGCCGTTGGTGGAGCCGTTGTCGCTGGACGAGGCGTTCCTGGACGTGGCGGGGTGCCGGCGTCGCCTCGGCTCGGCCGGTCAGGTGGCGAAGCTGATCCGTCGCCGGATCGCTGACGAGCAGGGGCTGACGGCCTCGGTCGGCGTGGCCGCCACCAAGTTCGTCGCCAAACTCGCCTCCACCCAGGCCAAGCCGGACGGACTGGCGGTCGTGCCGGCCGCGGAGACGCTGGATTTCCTGCATCCACTTCCGGTGTCAGCGCTGTGGGGCGTGGGGGAGCGCACGGCGGAGACGTTGCGGCGGCTCGGCCTGCGCACTGTCGCCGACATCGCCCACACTCCCGTGACCTCGCTGCGCTCGGCGCTGGGCAACGCCGCGGGCAGTCATGTGCACGAGTTGTCGTGGGGGAGGGACCCGCGTCGCGTCACGCCGGAGGCCGTCGACAAGTCGATCGGGGCCGAGACCACCTTCGACGTGGACATCGACGACTCCGCGACGCTGCGCACCACGATGCTGGCACTGGCCGGGAAGACAGCCGCGCGGCTGCGTCGCGTGGGCCTGGTGGGGCGCACAGTGGTGATCAAGGTGCGGTTCGCCGATTTCCGCACGGTGACCCGGTCGCGCACACTCGCCAGCCCCACGGATGTCACACGCGAGGTGTTCGACACCGCGTGGGCGTTGTACGAGGCGCTGCGTCCGGGCGAGCGGATACGCCTGATCGGGGTGCGCGCCGAGAACCTTCTCCCGGCTGGCCAGGCCTCTCTGCAGCCGCAGCTCGGAGCCCCGGAGCAGGGTTGGCGGGAGGCGGACCGGGCGGCCGACGCGGCCCGCGCCCGGTTCGGGTCCGCCGCGGTGACACCCGCCAGCCTGCTGCCGCAGACCGACGGAGGCGGGTCCGCGGCGCCCGGCGAGCCCGGCGACTGAGCAGGTTTCGACTACTCGGCGGGCGCCGGATCAGTACGCTCGGGTGGAATGCGACCACCGAGTTGGCGGAATGAGTGAGTGCCCCGCTTTCCGAGCGGGTAACCCACTCGTAGACTTGAGACAGCAGCGGGACTCGCTGCAGCGGTCTGCCGACTCCATGCCAGTGTCGGCCAGTCGACCGGGAGGGGTGCTGTGCCGCTCTCTGAGCACGAACAGCGGCTGTTCGACGAGATCGAGCGGTCGCTCGCCGATGACCCGAAGTTCGCGTCGGCCGTGCGCGCGAACGACCCGCGCTCCCGGGTGCGCCGTCGGTTAGCCGTAGCCGCTCTGCTGGTGCTCGTGGGCCTGGGCGTGGTCGTGTACGGCGCCGTCAGCAAGACTCAGTGGATCGGTGTGATCGGATTCGTGGTCATGCTCGGCGCGGCTGTCTTCGGGATGCAGTCGTACCGCCGCGCGCAGAGCGCAGGGCCCGAGTTGCGAGCCGTGGGCGGAGCTGCCACGACCCGGCGCACCAGGTCGCGCAAGTCATCGCTGATCGACCGGTTGGAGGCGCGTTGGCGGCGGCGCCCCGAAGGCGACCGTTGAGTCACCCACACACCCGCTGACCCGTCTGCGGACCGCCTCAGCTTCCCGCGCGTAAGCGCCGCAGGAGCCGCTGCGCAGCCGCGTCGCGGCCGCGCTGCCACACGGCGTACACCCGTTGCGTGGCTTCGCTGATCGAGGACTGCCAGTCCCGCAGCACCGACGGCGGGAACAGCGTCGCCGTCACGCGCGCAGGGCGGGTCGAGTTGGCGCGCAGCTCGGCCGTCACGGCTCGCACGGCCTCAGCGAGCTCTTCGGGCGGCAGCGGCCGCTGCGAGTACTCGGCCCGCTCCATGGACTTCGCGATCAGCTCGACCTGCGGGACCGTCGACTCGATCAGCGGCGGCCGGCAGTGCGTGACGCGCCGCGCCACGCCGCGCGGCGTGTCCGACGACATATAGTCGATCTTCAGGTCGGTGAGCGTGTCCAGCAACTCGTCCCACGCCCGGTGCGCCGCCCCGGCCCCGGCACGGCCCGCGGCGCCAGCCCCGGTCCCACCGGCTTCACGCAGTCGCCGCCGGCGCCGCAGAGTCCGCTGCGCCGCTGGCGTCAGCAGCAGGGCGAGCGCCGCCACTCCTCCGAGCAGCCAGTACGGCCAGCGCGTCGGCGGCTCCTTCTTGCCGCTCCCACCGGCGCTGAGGTCCTCACCGGCGTCTCGGCGATCGGAGGCGGAGCTGGTCGGTTCCGGCGACACGGAGCTGGTCGGGGACGGCGTGGCCTGCGGGTCGTCCTCGCGCGGCTCGTACGGGTTCGGCGCCCACGGCAGGTCTGCCTCGTGGTTCACACCGGACGCCGGTGTCGGGTCGAACGGCACCCAGCCGTAGCCGGCGAAATAGACCTCCACCCAGGCGTGGGCGTTGGACGTGGTGATCGTGTATCCGCGCGAGTTCTTCGCGCCCTGGGTGAATCCGATCGCGACCCGCGCCGGAATCCCCGCGGCCCGCAACAGCCAGGTCATGGCCACCGAGTACTGCTGGCAGTAGCCCTGCTTGTTGTCGAGGAAGTCGACCACGGCACTGCCGGAGGTGCCGGTGGTCACCCGCGTGCTGTAAGTGAAGCCGTTCTTCCTGGAGAAGTGGTTGTAGATCGCGAGCACCTTGTCATACTGGTTGGTCTCGCCGCGGGTCAGGTCGTCCACGAGGTTCTTCACGACCTGGTTCTCGGGGACGTCGGCGTAGTTCCGGACCGCGGGATGGCCCCGCCTGAGCCCGGTCGCGTTGCGGAGCTGTTCGGCGGTGAAGGTGGCGTTGAGGTACTCCATCTCGTACTCGAGGCCGGCCTCGGTGGGGGTGTTCGACCAGATCACGGAGGTCTCGGGGTCGGAGAACCAGTCGTCCCGGCCGCCCACCCGGACGTCGGTGGTGTGCAGGTACGCCGGCAGCCGATTCTGCCGCAGCCCCAGCACGCTGACGCGGGCGGTCTCGACCGAGACGTTGTCGGCGTCGCCGACGTCGGGGCTCATGCCGTCCGTGAGCGGCTGCCCGCGGTCCAGCCGGCCCGGCAGCGCGCCGCGCTCAGTGATGATGCCGGAGACGCCGAGCCGGAGATAGCCGGGGCGATTGTCCTTGGTCCGCACCCGCAGCATCGGCTTCGGGTTCGGCCGGTTCAGATCGCCCTGCAACGACGCCATCAGGTCGACCGAGCGCCCGCCGCCGGCTCCGCCGCCGAACCCGGCCCCGCTGATGAGGTTCTCCAGGAAGCTGGCGCTCATGCCCGGCGCCGCGAGTGGTATCAGCACCGCCGCGACGATGCCGATGAGTCCGAGTCGCCGGCCGGCCGCGGCCAGCGGGGAGCCCTCCCACGGGTCGACGTCGCGGCCGTCTCCGGTGA
The DNA here is from genome assembly GCA_009380105.1 of Micromonosporaceae bacterium. Taxonomy (GTDB): domain Bacteria; phylum Actinomycetota; class Actinomycetes; order Mycobacteriales; family Micromonosporaceae; genus WHSM01. The sequence goes on along the minus strand of WHSM01000053.1, from coordinate 35 downwards.
ACCGGCGGCCCCAGCGGCGCACGTGTTCGATGTGG
>WHSM01000236.1 GCA_009380105.1 Micromonosporaceae bacterium | reverse complement strand
GGTCTCCGCGGACCGGATCCGACTCGTCTCCGGCGTGCTGCGGGAGGACGAGGTCGCGGAGCAGACCGGCTTCCGGCTGCCCGAGGGGCCGTACGAGACTCTCGCGGGGTTCCTGATGGCGCGGCTCGGCCACATCCCGGACAAGGGCGAGAGCCTTGAGCACGAGGGCTGGGAGTTCACGGTGACGGCCGTGGACCGGCACCGCGTGGAACAGGTGCGGGTACGCCCTCCGGTGGGCCGGCAGCGGTTGGACGAGTTCGTGGCGACCGAGGGGCATCTCGAAGGCCGGAGCGAGTCGTGAACGGCGCCGCGCTGATCCTCAGCGTCATCCTGCTGCTGGGCAACGGGTTCTTCGTCGGCAGCGAGTTCGCGTTGATCGCGTCCCGCCACACCGTCGTGGAGCCGATGACGGAAACCTCGGCGCGGGCCCGGATCGCGCTGCGCGCTATGAACCAGATCCCGCTCATGATCGCGGGCGCGCAGTTGGGCATCACGATCTGCTCGCTGGGCCTGGGCGCCATCGCCGAGCCCGCCCTGGCGCATCTGCTGGAGGAGCCGTTCTACGCGGCAGGGCTGCCGGAGCAGATGGTGCACCCGGTGGCGTTCGTGCTGGCGTTGGGCCTGATCGTCTTCCTGCACACGGTGATCGGCGAGATGGTGCCGAAGAACCTCACGATCGCCGGGCCGGAGCGGTCGGTGCTGTGGCTCGGGCCGCCGATGCTGTGGTTCTGTCAGGGCGTCAAGCCGCTGCTGCTCACGATGAAGTGGGCGTCGCGGACGCTGCTGCGGATCTGGTCCATCGAGTCCATGGACGCGGTGAAGACGGTCTACACGGCCGAGGAGTTGGCGAGCCTGGTCGCGGAGTCGCGTACCGAAGGACTGCTCGACCCGGAGGAGCACGCCCGGATCACCGGGGCGCTGGCGCTGAGCCGGCGCACCGCGGTGGATGTGCTGCGGCCCTGGCCGGACGTGGACACGGTGCCGGACGACATCTCGCCGGCGGCGCTGGAGGCGATCGGCGCGCGCACCGGGCGGTCCCGGTTCCCGGTGATCGAGCGGGACACCCGGCGGGTGCTGGGATTCGTCCACGTCAAGGACGCTCTCGGCGTCAACGGGTCAGACCGCCGGGCGGCGATGCCGCGTGACCTGATCCGCGCCCTCACGGTGGTGCCGGCCGGGCGCACTCTCGCCGACCTGATGCTGCGGATGCGCCGCAGCCGCAGCCACATCGTGCTGGTCAGCGAGAACGGCCGCCCCCAGGGCATCGTCACAATGGAAGACGTCCTAGCGGCGGTAGTAGGCGGCGGGCCGACCGCCCCACGGCCTGCCCCGCCCGTCGCCCCGCCGCGGTGATCAAGGGATGGTTTGCCGCGACACGCCGGTGCGACAGGCAACCATCCCTTGATCACCGCGAGCTTCGCTAGGCCGGGGACGCCGCCAGGTCCACGTCGGCTGCCCTCACGTACATGAAACGGTGTCCCAGCTGGATCTGGTAGTACCGGTCCTTGCCGCTGACCACCGTGTGCGGGGTCGGGTCGAACGTGACCGCGCGGTAGTAGTTGGTCTTCGGGAAGTGGCCCACGGTGTACCGCTCACCAGCGCTGATCGTGTACTGCAACGGCACGATGGCCTGCACCGGGATGTGTGACGGGTACGCCTCTGCTTCGGGGTAGGCGCGTCCGTACACCGGGATGTTGTCCTTCCCCTGCTTCGGGGTGACCACCAGGCCAGTGGTCCACACCGTGTCGGACTTGTGCAGCCAGCCCTTCTGACCCAGGTACCAGATCGCGATCCACTCGCCCCGGTCCTCGGCCACCGCGTACTGGGTGCCCGTGTCGACGCGGCTGCCGATGTCGGAGACCCGCATCGTGTTCGGGCTGCCGTCCGGCCGCAGACCCGGGTCGTTGAGCAACGACGCGTCGTCGCGGGGCTCGCTGCGCAGAATCACCGACGTGGACCCGCGGGCCGGGCACGGAGCGCTCGGCGCCGACGAGTCGCAGCCGAAGAACGCCGGCTGGTTCGTCGCGTAGTCGGGATTGATCGTCACCATCTTGCTGCGCGGCGTGCCGGTCTGCGTGAACGGCTTGCCCAGCAGCGCGAAGTAGTGCGCCCAGTCCCAGTACGGCCCCGGATCCCAGTGCATCGCCGGCACCCGCGCCGGTGTGATGGCGGGGACGTTGTCGTGCCCGATGATGTGGGCCCGGTCGATCGGGATGTCGTACTTGGCGGCCAGGTAGCGCACCAGCTTCGCCGAGGTGCGGTACATCGCCTCGGTGTACCAGGTGCCCTGCGCGGCGAAGCCCTCGTGCTCCAGGCCGATGGAGTGGGTGTTGACGTACCAGTTGCCGGCCTGCCAGGCGACGTCCTTGTGCTTCACGTGCTGGGCGATGTGCCCGTCGTGAGAGCGCAGTGTGTACTGCCAGCTCACGTACCGCGGGTTCTGCACCAGCCGCAGCGTGTTCTCGTAGCTGGTCTCGGTGTCGTGGATGACGATGTAGTCGATCTTCAGGTTGTTCGGGCGGTCGGCGAGATCGTGGTTGCCGTAGTCCCACGGGTTGGGGCCGTACTGCTCGTACGGCGCCGGGATCCATTCGCAGGCGAGCTCGTCGGGGCACTCCACGTTGGACGATTCGGTCGCGCGCAGGCCGAGCGCGCCCACCTGGCCCCGGTTCGGGCTGACCGACGTGGCCGGCAGCGCGACCCGCTGCCCGTCATCGGTCACCCGGGAGACGCCGTCCTGCATCGTGGCGTACACCTCGTCGGCGAACTGCCGCGCCGCCTTGGTGTCGGAAGCGCCCGAGTAGCGGGCCACGGCGCCGTACCACTGGGCCGGGTCGGCGCTGCTGAGGCCCAACTCGCTCTGGTAGTAGTTCAGCACGGCGGCGCCGCCGCGGATGTTCTTGGCCGCGTCGGCGCGCAACTCGGCTGCGCTGACGCCGGTCAGCTTCTCGGCCAGGGCGACCGTGCGCAGGGAGGCTGGAGGCTCGGCGTCAGCGTCGGCGTCCGGCCTCATCGGGCGGGACTCGTCGCCGCGTGCGTCGCCATGGTCGTGGTGCGGGTCTTCGGACACTGAGTCGATGTCGGTGAGGTGCATCGGCCCGTACCCGGCGCCGCGACTGGGTTGGCCGGCGTTGGCGTCCCAGCGTGACTCCAGGTAGGAGACCGCGAGCAGCACCGCTTCCGGCACGCCGTACGCGCGCGCCGCGTCGCTGAATGCCTGCTGCCGCTGAGACTGTGGGGCCGTGCGCGCGCCGCTATCGGGCGCCGCCGACGCCATGGTCGGCGCCAGCACCGGCGTCGCCGCGATGGCCGCCGCCACCAGAGCGCTCACCAGGGATCTGCCTCGCGAGTGCCGCATGATCCACCTCCTGAGCCCGATTGTGAGCACGAATACGCCCACTCTGGTCTCATCTGGCAGGCCCGTCAATCCCTGCCGGCGAAGCACACGTGCCCAACAGAAAGTTTCACATCATGATCGTCTGACTTGCCGGGAAAGTCCGGCTACAGACGGCGATGAACGAACTGTATCCCGGGAACAGGTTTGGCGATCTTGAGGCGGGCGGCCGCGCGGCTCAGGCCGTCGGCCAGGTCCGCCAGTTCTTCCAGGCCCGGCTCTGGGTCGGGCCGCGCTGGCCCTGATAGCGAGACCCGTACACCGACGACCCGTACGGGTGCTCCGCCGGCGACGTGAGCCGGAAGATGCAGAGCTGGCCGATCTTCATCCCGGGCCAGAGCGTGATCGGCAGGTTCGCGACGTTCGACAGCTCCAGGGTCACGTGACCCGAGAAACCCGGGTCGATGAAGCCCGCCGTGGAGTGGGTGAGCAGACCGAGCCGGCCCAGCGACGACTTGCCCTCCAGGCGCCCGGCCAGGTCGTCCGGCAGCGTCACCACCTCCAGCGTCGAGGCGAGCACGAACTCACCGGGATGCAGCACGAACGGCTCGTCGCCCGGCACCTCGACCAGCGAGGTCAGCTCGTCCTGCTGCCGCGACGGGTCGATGTGGGTGTACCTGGTGTTGTTGAAGACCCGGAACCACCGGTCGAGGCGCACGTCGATGCTGGACGGCTGGATCAGCGTCGGCTCGAACGGGTCGAGCTGCAGCCGCCCGTGCTTGATCTGGTCGACCAGGTCGCGGTCCGAGAGGAGCATGCCAGCGAGGCTACCCAAGCCGACCCCGAGCACGGCAAAGGCCCGCCGCAGGAACGTCCCGCGACGGGCCTCAGCCGGCCTTCACGCCACGCGGGTCACGCGCGGTACGCGGCCCACTGGTCCTGCATCCGCTGGGTCTGACCAGCGGTGAACAGGTACATGCAGTCGTCGTAGGTGTAGTCCATGAAGTTGTGGATCGGATCCACGCCGCCGCCGGCGCAGGTGTCGCGGCCTTCCGGGCACTCGAACGCCGCCGAGCCTTCCGGCGCGGTGTCGTCGACGTAGTCGCCGCTGCCGGAGCAGCCGCCCTGGAACGTGTGGTAGAGGCCCAGCCAGTGGCCCACCTCGTGGGTGGCGGTGTCGCCGCCGTTGTAGTTGGTCGTCGTGCCGCCCGGCAGCGACTCGTTGAGCACCACCACGCCGTCGTTGGTCAGGTTGCCGCCCGGGAAGGTCGCCCAACCCAGGTACTGGCCGGCGAGGCCGAGGTAGACGTTCAGGGTGTTGTAGCCGCCCTCGTGCAGGGCCCGCTTCACGCGGCGCTCGCTCTTCGACAGGTCGTACCACTGCGGGTTCACGGTCCTGGTGGTCTTGACGTGGTTGAAGGTGAAGTCCGTCGCCGCGCCGCCGGTCGAGCCGGCGAACGAGTCGTTGAGCACCTGCATCTGCGCGGCGATCATCGTGTCCGGCAGATATCCGCCCGCGCGCGTCGTGTCCCTCGCGATCACGTGCACGACGGTCGGGATCGTCACCGCGGCGGCCGCGGGCGGTCCGGCCTGCTTACGGCGCTCGGCGAGCCGATCGGCGGTCCGCCGCTCGTGGGCGGCCGCGTCGGCGCGGCTCAGCTCGTTGCGTTCCTCGGCATGGCTGCCCTGCTTGACCCTGGCCCCGGAGTGGCTGTCGGTCTCGCAACCGGCGGCCTCCTGCGGAATCGCGGCCACCGCCACGCCGGTGACCCCCGGCAGAAAGCCGAACGCCAGCGCGACCGCACCGACCGTCACCGCCACGCGACGCACGCGGCTACCTGTGTTGCCCATAATCCTCGCTCCTCCCCACGCGCGGCGCTCACACCGCACGATTTGTCGCGACGCTACGGTGATCACCGAAGCAGGGGAAGTAGGGAAAACCCGCCGAATGTCCGCATCGGCCGCAGCTACCGGCGCCGATCGCGATCCGGACAGCGAAACGTCCGCCCTGTCGGGTGACAGGGCGGACGCTTTCTGGCGGCTCGTGACGCCGCGCTCACTGCTCCGGTCTGACTACGCCGCTCGATACGCGGTCCAGGCGTCCTGCATCCGCTGCGCCTGCCCAGCCGTGAACTCGTACATGCAGGCGTCCTCGGAGTAGTCCATGAAGTTGTGGATCGGGTCGGCGCCTGCCTGCTTCACACACGTGTCCCGGCCCTCGGGGCACCCGAACGCCGGCGACGCCTCGGCCGCGGTGTCGTCGACCCGGTCGCCCGGACCATTACAGCCGCCCTGGAACGTGTGGTAGAGGTTCAGCCAATGGCCCGCCTCGTGAGTGACGGTGTCGCCTTCGTCGTACGGCTCGGCCGTGCCGCCGGGCAGCGACTCGTTGAGCACCACGACGCCGTCGAGGGGGTTGAGCTTCTGCTTCGGGAAGTAGGCCCAGCCGAGCAGCCCGCCGCCGATGCCGGCCACGTACACGTTGAGGGTCTCGGCGCCGCCTTCCCGTAGCGCGGACTTCATCTGCCGCTCCACCCGGGAGCTGGGTGTCACGGTGTACCAGGTCGGGTTGACGGTGCGGGTGACCTTCACCAGGTCAAACCGGAACCCGGTGTCCGCGCCGCCGGTCTGGCCGGCGAACGCGTCGTTCAGCACGTCCATCTGAGCGTTGATCATCTGGTCCGGCAGGTTGCCTCCGGCGCGCGTCTCGTCCTCCATGATCACGTGCACCACGGTCGGCACGGTGGCGGACGTGAACTGGGCGTTGCCCCGCTCCCGCTTCGCGGCGAGCTGCGCCTTCATGTCGCGTTCCCGGGCCGCCACCTGCTTGCCGGTCAGCTCGTTGGGGTCGTGGGCGTGCCCGCCCGGCTTCGCCCGGAGCCCGGAACTGGAGCCCGGCGCGCAGTCCTCTCCCGCGTACGCCCCGACCGCGCTTCCTGGCGCGACGGCCAGCGTGAGCAGCAGGCCCGCGGCGACCCCGACGGCGCGCAGCGATCTTCCGTGCCTTCTGACTGTCATTCCTGTCCTCCCCTGGAGCTACCCGACCTGCAGCTACCCGACGCGCGCGTGTGCGGACGCCGGTCAGTCGCACGCTACGCGTGATCCACACGGCGCGAAATACCGCTTCGGGCCGACCTCGCCGGCCACCCGGGCCGCGGCGTGGCGCGTCCTTGCTACGACTGTGGTCGTTTCGCGCGTGTGTTGATCATTCACCGGGCGCTGTGCAGTCAGCGGACGGCCATGGCGCGCAGCGGAGCGCCCGCTGCTTGATCAGAGGGGCCCATCCGGTAGGCCGTTCTGTCTTGCCACGCCGGGCGCGCATCACGGTCCATGACACCGGCCCGCCGCCCGTGTTATCGGGCCCCGGCTGGCACCGGGTGTGGGTGCACGGCGGCCGCAGGACCAAGTACAGTGGTTGCCGCCGCGGGTGTAGTTCAATGGCAGAACATCAGCTTCCCAAGCTGACAGTGGGGGTTCGATTCCCCTCACCCGCTCC
>WHSM01000076.1 GCA_009380105.1 Micromonosporaceae bacterium | reverse complement strand
GCCCTACCCAGCCGAGAAGATCGAACGCGCCTTGCGCGTCATCCCCGATCTTGAGTACTCAAGGACGGCTGGCGCCGGATCGGCGGCGAGTAGGGACTCGTTGTAGGGCGGGCGAAGCCCCAAGACCAGCTCGACCGCCTTCAACTAACCTTCGTTTTCTTGAACAACCTGCAGTCGCCATACGTGCCACGGACGGCCCGTCGCCGGGCAGACGTTGCTGACCTGCCGCGCCTCGGACAGCTCTGGCAACTGCTCACCCAACAACCTGCCGAACGCGCGCGGATTCCATGATCGCGGACCACCCACACGGACTCACCCACTCTGGACCGCGGCGTCGACGTGCCGCTACGCCGTCCCGGCGCACGTCCCCAGCCCGCAGACCAAGGGGCTCCCGCAGAACGGGGAGCGCAACGGGCGTTCGCTGACCGCCTGACCCGTGGTCGTCGTCAGCGGGCTGCGGTGTGCTCCGTGTGTGTCCGCACGTCCTGACACTTGCCGGCGCCTGCTGGTTCTGACCGGCATGGATGTACGCGCCAGAGGGCACTGCGAGGCACAGGGCGACACTGTGCGGCATCGGTGGGGGGTGCGCTCTTAACCAGCGGGTTCGAGGTTCGAGTCCCTGACGGCGCACCAGCCACACCCCGTCTGACCTGCACTTTCTCTCCCTGGCTCCTCCGTGTTGAGCGCCTCGAGGGCTGATGTGAGGCCGTCTCGCGGGCTCGGCAGAAGGCGTCATGCCTGGGCACGCGTCCTGCCGGCGAGAAGGTCCGCCACTGGCAGGGGGACCGGTGTGCCGCCGCGCCGGAGCAACGTTGCCTGACGCGCCAGGAGGTCGACCGCGAAGGTGCCCAGTGTCACCGTTTCGCCGCCGCCCTCACCGGTGCGGAGCACGCCGTGAGGCAGCCCGGCCCCGGCGAGAATGTCGAGGAACCATTCGACGCTGGGATGTTCGGGCACTGCCAAGCCCGCCAGGAAGCTGCCGCGTTGTTCACTGTTCGGGTACGAGGAGATCATGCCGTCCGGCAGATTCCGAGCGTGGTTGGTGTGCCAGCAGAACGGCTGCTCCGGTCGCACCGGGCTGGTCCAGGCCCGGCCCGCGGCGGCCTCCACGACAGCGGCCTCCGGATGACCGACCCGACCGATCGTGTACGCGAAGCCGCCCGCGGTCGGCGTCCGGGTCAACCGCTCGACCACCTCGGCGAGTGTGGCGCATCGCTGCAGCGCGCGGGCCAGAAAGTGGCGGCCGGGCGCTTCGGCGGGGCGCGGCGCGGTGAGATGGTCGATGCCCCAGACGAGGCCGTGTCCCGTCAGGACGAACGTGTTGGCCGGAATGAACCCCGGGTACCACCATGTGGTCACCGCCTCGTCGCCGTCGATGACGAGAGTCAACAGGGCGCAGCGGCCGTCGAGGAGGGCTGAGCCGTCTTCGTTGTGCGCGAGGACAGCCCGCTGCGGATGCACGTAGGCCAGGTCGGTGCAGCCAGTGCCGTCGCCGTCGCCGAGGTCCCCCCGCAGATTGAGCAGCAACAGGTCGTCAAGGGCCACCCCGGCGCCGTCGGCTATGGCGGCCAGCTCGGCCCACTCCCGGGGATGGCGCTGGCGGCTGGCCGCTGCGATCGTCCGCAGTGTCTCCGCGCCCGCCGGGGACGCGGCGCGTCGCCGCAGCCCGGTCAGCTCTGGCATACCACCGATCACAGCGCGGATGTCCGCTCGCGCGTGCTCGCCCAACGCGCGGAACACCGCCAGGCGTTCGCCGCGCAGCACGAGCCAGGGCATGTCGCCCAATGTCTGCGCGGTCACCGTCGCGCTGGTCATCCCAATGCCCCCTTGGACTCGGTGTCAGAACTGGGGCGCCGACGGATTGACCCGCCTGGTCGAGTCCGGCAACCGCCGGGTCATGCCTCGCCGGTCGAGGTGTTCGAGCAGCGGCACCGCGACCCGGCGGGAGACGGCGAGCGCCTTCCGCGCCTGGGCCACGGTGAAGGGCTGTTCGAGCCGGCCGAGCACGTCGAACGCGACCTGCTCGGCCGCTGGCAGCACGTACACGCCGGGAGCGAGCGTTGTCAGCAGCCCGGCGCGGACGGCGGCGGCGAGTTCCGGCGCGCCCAGGCCGAGCGCCGCGAGCCGGGGCGCGTCCGGCGCCGCGTAGGGCTGGTCGGCCAGCTCGTGGCGCAGCGCTTCGACGGCCCGTTGGACCGCGGGCGGCAGGGTGGGCAGGTCGGTGCGGACAATCCGGCCGTCCCGCACCGCGAGCGGCGACGCCACGAGCGCTGTGACCAGTCGCGCGTCCGGCAGGCCGAGCTGGTCTCTGGCGGCCGCGACGGTCAGGCCGCCGTCGAGCGGGTGACGGGCGGCGTGAGCGCCCGCCAGGTCGGCCAACCGCCGACCGAGCGAGGCCCAGTGGTCCGGGTCGGCCAACCAGTCGCCCAGCACAGGTTTGCCATGAATCGGGATCCCGAGTGCCGACAGATGCGACGCGCGCGCCACCTTGCGACGCCGCAGCTCCGCCGCGAGGTCCGGGGCCGAGACCGCCGCGAGCTCGCGGGCCCGGCCGGCTCCGCCGCCACGTGGCGCCAGCGGAGGCGGGTCGGGGTCGAGCACGACGGCCCCGGTCGTGCCCCAGACCCCGCCGGGGTCTCGCAGGAGCACGCGGTCGGCGACCCGCAGCGGCAGCGGCTCGTCGAACCCCAGGCGCGCGGTGTCGGCGCCCAGCGGACGAACGCGTGTCGGCCGGTCGGCGGCGCCGATGTGAAGGTGCAGCGCCCGTGGCAGGGTGTGATCCGGGCGTCCGGTGAGTCTCACGTCCACTGTGGTCGTCAGGCGCCAGCGACCCGGTGTCAGCAGCGCCCCGCCGCGCTGGATGTCGCCGACTGACACACCCCGCAGGTTCAGCGCGACCCTGGACACACCGCACGCGTGGTCGACATCGACCCCGAGGCACTGCATCCCCCGCACCCGCACGGGCCGTGGCGATGGCGTGGCGACCAATTCGTCGTCGACGCGCACGGTCCCGGATCCGAGCGTGCCGGTCACGACGGTCCCGGCGCCCTTCACCGAGAACACCCGGTCGATCCACAGCCGCACGTCGGCGGCCGGGTCGGGGGAGGGGAGGCGCCGGCTCAGGTCGTCGAGCAGCCCGCGGAGAGCGTCGATGCCCATGCCGGTCGTGCCGCTGACCGCGACCGCGGGCACGTCACCGAGACCGCTGCGCGCGAGCCGCTCCCGCGCCTGGACCAGCACGGGCCCCGGATCGGCCAGATCGGATCGGCTGACCGCCAGCACGCCGCACGTCACGCCGAACGCCGTGAGGGCTTCGAGGTGCTCGCCGGACTGGGGCATCCAACCCTCGTCGGCCGCCACGACGAACATCACGGCCGGCGCCGGTCCCACACCGGCGAGCATGGTGGGCACGAATCGGGCGTGGCCCGGCACGTCGACGAATGCCATCGTGTCGCCCGAGGGAAGCCGGGTCCAGACGAAGCCGAGGTCGATGGTCAGGCCGCGACGGCGTTCCTCGGCCAACCGGTCGGGCTCCATGCCGGTCAGGGCTCGCACCAACGTGGACTTGCCGTGATCGACGTGGCCCGCTGTGGCGATCACGTGCACTGCGGGGCCTCCGTGACGACGTCGGGGCGCAGGCGCACGCAGCAGGCGCCTGGCGCGGGTTCGAGTCGAGCGCTCAGGCCGGTCGCGGGCAGCGCGTCGAGGAGCCCGTCGAGCAGGCAGAGGTTCATGCCGCACACCAGCTCGGGGTGCTGCCGCGCGAGGGCGTGGAAGGGGCAGTTGCGCAGAACCACACCGGCGTCGTCTGCCCGAGGTTCGAAGCCGTGCTCCTCCAGTGTCCGCAGCGCGGCGTCCCGGCCGGCCGCCGGGTCGTGCCCGGCGCTCGCCGCTTCGCCGAGCTGCCGCCCCAACTCGCGGGCGTGCCGGGTGAGCGCGGCTCGCGGTGGCTCGCCGGTCGCCTCCGCCTCTGCCACGGCGGCGGCGAGCAGCCGCCCGGCCAGCTCGTAGCGGCGTTCCGGAACCGACACGGCGACCTGCCGCTGCGATCGGTGGTACAGCTTCGAGGGCCGGCCTGCCCCGGGGCCGGCGCGGCCGCTGAGCCGCTGGTAGACGACGTCGAGCAGCCCCACTCTCGCCAGCTGTTCGAGATGGAACGCCGCCGTGCTGCGGGGGAGCTGGAGGGCTGCGGCGGCCTCGTCGCGGCTCATTGGCCGGGCCTGGCGGCAGACGTGGTCGTACACGCGACGCCGGGTCGGCTCGTCGAGCGCGGCGGCTGCCGCGAGCCCCCAGTTTCGAACGTCGTCCACCGAGTCCATTCTAAAACCACCAATGTTGACTAAAGAGCGCCGGAGGCTCTAACGTCAGCTTACATTGGCGTTAGAAGGAGGATGAACCATGGTGAGACGTCGACCCGTAGGTCGCTGCTGTGGCGCTGACCTGTCCGGAACACCGGGCGGCCCGTTGCTGGGAGCGCGATGACGGCCGCGCGCGGCGAGTCGGGTCTGCCGCACGGGCCCGACGCTGATCCGCGGGCGTGGCCTTCGCGGCCCCGAGGACTGAAGGTGGTCCACGACCGAGTGGGCGTGGACCTGCCCGCCGCCGAGCGGGCCGTGGCCGACCTGCTGGTGGCCCTCGGCAAGGACGCGTCCTCCGAGCACCTGGCCGACACGCCGCGCCGCGTCGCCCGCTCGTACGCCGAGCTGCTCACACCACGCGAGTTCAACCTAACGACGTTCCCGAACGACGAGGGCTACGACGAGCTGGTGCTCGCGCGGAACATCCCGGTGCAGTCGCTGTGCCAGCACCACCTGCTGCCGTTCCGCGGCGTCGCCCACGTCGGCTACCTGCCCGGAGAGCGCATTCTCGGGCTGTCGAAGCTGGCCCGCGTGGTCGAGTTGTTCGCCCGGGACCTGCAGGTCCAGGAGCGGTTGACCAAGCAGGTCGCCGACTGGCTGCGGGAGCACCTCGCGCCGAAAGGCGTCGGAGTGGTCATCGAGGCCGAGCACATGTGCATGTCGCTGCGCGGCGTGCAGGCGACCGGCTCCCGGACGGTCACCTCTGCGCTGCAGGGGCTGCTCCGCGAAGATCCCCGCTCCCGGCAGGAGTTCTTCGCGCTCGCGGGGCTCGGCGGCATCTGAGCTCTCCGCATCGTTCGCAGGCGCTGAGGAGCCGCAGCGCAGCCGCCGGATCCACCCGACCCACCAGAGGAGAACACCATGGACACGGACCAGCCGATCGTGATCGTCGGCGCCGGCCTGACGGGCGCCAAAGCGGCGCAGGCCCTGCGCGAGGAGGGCTTCGACGGCAAGGTCGTCCTCGTCGGCGAGGAGACCGAACAGCCGTACGAGCGGCCGCCGCTGTCCAAGGGTTATCTGCTCGACAAGCAGGACAGAGGTGCGCTACGCGTGCACGACGAGCAGTGGTACGACAAGCACTCGGTCGATCTGGTGCTCGGACAGCGCGCCACCGCGATCGACCGCGACACGCGGCGGGTGCGACTGCAGGACGGTCGGCAGCTCCGCTACAGCAGGTTGCTGCTGGCGACAGGCGCCTCTCCGCGCCGGCTCGACGTGCCCGGCGCCGACCTCGACGGGGTGCTCTATCTGCGCCGGGTCGAAGACGCCGACCGGCTCGCCGACGCGATCCGCGGCGGCGGCAGGGTCGTGGTCGTCGGGGCCGGATGGATCGGGTTGGAGTCCGCTGCCGCCGCACGCGAACACGGTTGCCAGGTGACCGTCATCGAACCCCAGCCGGCGCCCCTGCACGGCGCGCTCGGTCCCGAGATGGGCGGCTTCTTCGGGCAGATCCACCGGCAGCACGGCGTTGACCTGCGGCTGGGCCACACCGTCGCGGAGATCCGTGGCAGTGGCGGCAGGGTCACCGGGGTGGTGACCGGCGACGGCTCCGACGTTCCCACCGACGTCGTGATCGTCGGCATCGGAGCCCGCCCGAACACCGCACTCGCCGAGCAGGCCGGGCTGCCGGTCGACAACGGCGTCCTGGTCGACCAGTCCCTGCGCACCCCGGACGCGAACATCTACGCCGCGGGGGACGTCGCCAACGCGTTCCACCCGTGGTACGGGCAGCGGATCCGGGTCGAGCACTGGGCCAACGCGCTGAACGGCGGGCCCGCAGCCGCGAACGCGATGCTCGGGCGCGACGTGGTCTATGACCGTTTGCCGTACTTCTTCACCGACCAGTACGACGTCGGGATGGAGTTCACGGGCTGGTTCCCGCCTGGCGGTCACGACGCCGTGGTCACCCGGGGAGACGTGAACGGCAAAGCGTTCTACGCGTTCTGGCTGGCCAGCGGCCAGGTGGTGGCCGGGATGCACGTCAACCGCTGGGACGACGGCATCGCGCCCGTGCGGGAGCTGATCCTCGCCGGTCAGCCCGCGGACCGCGACCGGCTCGCCGACCCGTCGGCGGCGCTGTAGCCCCTACCTGGCCGCTGCCGTAACGTGAGGCGGAGGCCGTCACCGTTTCGGAGCACCCGACCGTGCGCCGTGGATCGATCAACACAGCTCTCGCCCCCGCGAGTCTCGTGCTCGGCGCGGCGGCGCTGGCGCTCGCGTTGAGCCTATCGCTGCTCCGGAGCGACGACAGCGCGCAAGCGGTCGAGTTCGGCCGGATCTCCGCCACGGTCATCCCGCCCGACGGTCCTCGGCGCGATCTCTGCCTGCTGCACGCCGAGACCCCACGCCAGATCCAGCGAGGGCTGATGGGGGTCACTGACCGCGCACTCGGCGGCTGTGACGGCATGGCCTTCACCTTCTCCGCCGACACGACCGGGCCGTTCTGGATGCGCAACACGCCGCTGCCGCTCTCGATCGCGTACTTCGACGCCAAGGGCCGTCTGGTCTCGACCGCGGACATGAAGCCCTGCGGCGACCACCCGCGATGTCCGCTCTACCCGCCGGCGCGCGAGTACCGGCTCGCGGTCGAGGCCCCCCGAGGCCAGCTGCCCGGCCTGGGCATCGTGCCGGGAGCCCGGTTGGTCCTCGGCGAGCGTGGCTGCGACCCCGGACCGCGGCTCACCCGGACTGCGGGAGCTTGACCGGGCGCCGCGCGCCGCGAGCGGACGGCGGCGGCACGACCGGCCCGATGTCACCGTCCGGCGCCTCGTCCAGGTCGACGATCACCGGGGCGTGGTCGCTCGGGCCGCTGCCTTTGCGGGCGTGGCGATCCACCCACGCGGCCTGCGCCCGCTCGGCGACCGGAGCGCTGGCGAGGATCAGGTCGATCCGCATGCCGAGATCCTGGTGGAACATGCCGGCCCGATAGTCCCAGTACGTGAACACGCGCTCGTTCGGCCAGCGGTTGCGCACGACGTCGCGCAGGCCGAGCGCCTGCAGCTCGGCCAGGGCCGCCCGCTCCCGCGGCGTGACGTGGGTCTGCCCGATGTAGGCATGCGGGTCGAACACGTCCGCGTCGGTCGGCGCGATGTTCATGTCGCCGCAGACGATCGCTGCCTCCGGACCGGCGGCGACCACGTCGCGCAGCGCGGCCAGCCAGGCCAGCTTGTAGTGGTAGTGATCCGAGTCCGGAACCCGGCCGTTCGGCACGTACAGCGAGTGCACCCGAACTCCGCCGCACATCGCGGCGACGGCCCGCGCCTCCGGATGCGGGAACCCCGGCGCGCCGGCGATCCCGGTCACCACGTCGTCGAGGCCCACGCGGGACAGGATCGCGACCCCGTTCCACCGCGCCTCGCCGTGGCAGGCCACGGCGTAACCGCGGCTGGCGAGCGGGTCGCCGAGCAACTGCGTGAACGCCTCGTCGGCCAGCTTGGTCTCCTGCAAACAGAGGACGTCCGGCTGACGCTGGTCGAGCCACGGCAGCAGCCGTGGCAACCGCTGTTTGACTGAGTTCACGTTCCAGGTCGCTACCCGCACCGGCCCACAGTAGCCGTGGGTGCCGACGGTTTCACGCCCTGGCGGCGCGTCAGGCTCAGTCGGGGTCGCGTCAGGTCAGCCGGGTGAGTCCGCCTCGATGTCGGCCGGGCCCGGCGCGCCGTCCCGCTCGTCCCGCTCCGCCCATTCCAGCAACGGCTGCAGGGAGTACGCCGTGTCGTCGATGCCGGCGTGCAGGTCGCCACGCTCGGCGAACCGGCCCGGCATGGTCGCGATGGTGAAGTCCCGCGGGTCGACGTTGTCGATCTCGTCCCAGGTGATCGGGGCGGACACCGTCGCCTCGGGCACGCCGCGCACGGAGTACGCGCTGGCGATGGTGTGGTCGCGGGCGTTCTGGTTGTAGTCGACGAACAGCGTCCGCGGGTCGCGGTCTCTACGCCACCAGGTGGTCGTCACGTCGTCCGGCGCGCGGCGCTCCACCTCGCGGGCGAAGGCCAGCGCCGCCCGGCGCACGTCGCCGAACCCCCAGTCCGGCGTGATACGGACGTACACGTGCAGGCCCCGTCCGCCGGAGGTCTTCGGCCAGCCCACGACGCCCAGCTCGTCGAGCACCTCGCGCGCCACGTGCGCGACCCGGCGCACCCTGGCGAAGTCGCACTCGGGCATCGGGTCGAGATCGATCCGCCACTCGTCGGGCCGCTCGGTGTCCGCGCGGCGTGAGTTCCACGGGTGGAATTCCACGGTCGACATCTGCACCGCCCAGATCACGTCGGCGAGCTTGGTGACGCACAACTCGTCGGCGTGCCGGCCGTACCGGGGGAAATGCACTCGCACCGTCTCCAGCCAGGGCGGCGCGCCGCGCGGCACCCGCTTCTGATGCACCTTCTCGCCGCCGGTGCCGTCCGGAAAGCGGTGCATCATGCACGGCCGCTCCCGCAACGCGCGCACGATCCCGTCCCCGACGCTGAGGTAGTACCGGGCGAGGTCGAGCTTGGTCTCGCCGCGCGCCGCGAAGTAGACCCGGTCCGGGCTGGAGGGGCGGACAGCGCAGCCCCCGACGTCCAGCTCCACCGCTGGCGTGTTGCCCCTGCCCGCCGCCATGAACCTCAACCTAGCGCCCGGTCAGGCCTGGCGTGGCGGCTCAGGTGAAGAGATCGTCGATCGTCTCGACGGTGATGGCGCGGCGGATCCTGATTCTCACCGCCATCCGTAAGAACATCAGTCCACAGTGGTTTGCCGCGGAGCGCCGGTCTAGCCTGGTGCCGGACTGATGGCCGCTCGGCGAGGAGGCGACCCGCGTGACGCTCGATTCTGTTGTCGAACCGCAGGCGCGCTCGCAGTGGCAGGGATTCGTGCGGCTGGCGCGGCTGCGGTTCCTGCTCTACAACGTGCTGCCGGTCGGCCTGGGCGTGGCGGTCGCGGTCCACTCGGGGTACGCGGTGAGCATCATCTGGTACGTGGTCGCCCAGTTGTTCGCGTGGGTGGTCCACGTGATGACTCATTACTGCAACGAGTACTTCGATCTCGACGCCGACCGCGCCAATGTCTACTTCACGCCATGGACCGGTGGCAGCAGAGCGCTGGTGGACGGCCTGGTGTCGCCGTCGGTGGCTCTGGGCACGGCCTTTGTGCTGTGGACGGCCGCCACAGCGCTGGTGGCGGCGATGCCCACGACACAGACCCGGATTCTCGCTGTCGTCACCGTGGCCCTCGCCTGGTTCTACACGGCGCCGCCGGTGAAGCTCAACTACCGCGGAATGGGCGAGCTGACCGTCGCCGCGACCCTCAACGGCCTGTGGCCGGCCATCGCGGTCGCGTTGCAGGCCGGGCACGTGCCAGCGTTGCTCCTCGCCGTGCTCGCCCCGACCGCGCTGCTCCAGGCCGCCCGGATGATGATCATGAATCTGGGCGACCGGGTCTCCGACGCCTCGGTCGGCAAGCGCACCCTCCCCGTGATCGTGGGGTACCGAGCCGCGGTCACGATGATCATCTCCGCGCAGGTCGGCGCGTACGGGATGCTCACGCTGTTCGCAGTCGTCGGCTGGATCCCGTGGCTGGTCTGGCTCGCCATGTTCGCCACCGCCCCGATGTCGGCCTGGTTGGTCGTGCAGTTGGCGCGGGCCCGGATGCGCGATGTCGTCCCCGAGGCCATGACGCCGGTCGTGTTCTGGGCGTCCAACCACGTCTCGCTCATCGTGTGCGCCGCCATGGTCGGGGTGGTCGCCGACACGGCGCTGCGCGACGGCCTCGGCCGCGACGTCGCGCTGCTGACAGCGGTGCTCGCCGGGTACGGGCTGCTCTTCGGGCATCGCCTCTGGCTGGCGCGGCGCCGGTCGGCCCCAGCCCGATAGCCCGCCGGCCCCGGCGCGGACACCCGGCCGCACGGCGCCCACCGTGCGGCGCCGGCCGTGCTGTGCCGGCCGTGCTGTGCCGGCCGTGCGGCGCCTGTCGGTGTGCCCAGTCGGGGGCGTCGGTACCGTGGCAGCCGAGAAGCTGTGCCGGCTATCGGGAGCGGGGTGAGCGGTGGCGCCGTACGACCTGCTGCTGGCCGGCGGAAACGTGATCGACGTCGGCGGCGGGCACGTCGGGGAGCACGACGTGGCGATCCGCGGCGGACGGATCGCGGCTGTCGCTCCTGGCCTGGATCGGCGCGACGCCCGGCAGGTGGTCGACGCGGCCGGGATGCTGGTCACGCCGGGCCTGGTCGACCTGCACACCCACATCCAGCCGGCCGCCAGCTACTGGGGGATCGAGCCGGATCCGGTCGCGTGGCGCTCCGGCGTCACCACCTGGGTCGACGCCGGCTCGGCTGGCGCGCACAACCTGGAAGCTTTGCGCCTGGTGTCCCGTCGCTTCGAGGTCCGGGTGGCGGCGCTGCTGAACATCTCAGGCCTCGGACTGACCGGCCGGTTGGGGGAGTGCGCCGACATCGAGACCTGCGACGTCGACCTCGCGGTCGAGGCGGTCGCCGCGAACCGCGACCTCGTCGTCGGGGTCAAGGTCCGGATGGACCGGTTCACCGTCGGAGCGCACGGCCTCGAGCCGCTGCGCCGCGCTCTGCGGGTCGCGGAGGCGTGCCAGGTCCCGGTCATGGCGCACATCGGGTACGGCCCGCCGGACCTCGCCGACCTGCTGCCGCTGCTGCGCCCCGGCGACATCGTCACGCACTGCGCCAGCGGCGTGGCGTCGGGCGTGCTCGACGGCGGCCGGGTCGATCCGGCGCTGGTCAAGGCGTACGAAGCGGGTGTCCGCTTCGACATCGGGCACGGCGCCGGCGGGTTCGCCTTCGACGTGCTGGAAGCCCAGATGGCGGCCGGCCTGACGCCGCACACCGTCTCCACCGATCTGCACGCGCGATCCGTGCACGGCCCGGTGTTCGACCTGCCCACGACCATGACCAAGCTGCTCGCCGTGGGGATGCCGCTCGGCGACGTGGTCGCCGCGGCCACAACGCGCCCGGCGCAGGCGCTGGGGCTGCCCGACGGGACTGGGACGCTGGCGGTCGGAGCCGCGGCGGATGTCGCGGTGTTCCGGCTGGAGCGCTGCCGGTTCGAGGTCGCCGACGCGCACCGGCAGCGCCGCATCGCGACGCAGCGACTGGTCAACGAGGCCACATACGTCGCCGGTCGGCGGTTGCCGCCCCGTTGGCCCGAGCCGGTGCGGCCGTGGATCTCGTTGACCGACGCCCAGCGCGAGGCGCTCGCGCGACGGGAGCGGGCCGTGCGCGATCTGCTGACCGCGCCGCTGGTCGAGCCGGACGGTCTGGCCGAGCAGTACCCGCGACCACGCCAGGAGCTGGAGCCGCGCCAGGAGGAGGCCGCCGGATGACCGCCAGAGTCCCGACTTCGGCCACAGCGGAGATCGCCGCCGAGCCGCTCGGAACATGGTTCCGGAACGTCCCCGACAGCGCGTTGACCGTCGGCGCGATCAGCCAGGCCGGGTGGCGGGTCACGGATCTGCTGCTGCCGACGTTGACACTGCGCCGCTCGGCTCTCGATCACAACCTCGCGCTGTTCGCCCGCTGGTGCGGGGACAACGGGGTCAGTCACGCGCCGCACGGCAAGACCACCATGGCTCCCCAACTGTTCGACGCCCAGCTCGCCGCCGGCGTCTGGGCCATCACCGCGGCGACGGTCGCGCAGGCGCGGCTGATGCGGCGGCACGGCGTGCCCAGGGTGCTGCTCGCCAACGAGGTCGTCGACGAGCCCGGCCTGCGGTGGCTCGCGGCGGAGGTGTCGGCGGGCTTCGACGCGTACGTCCTGGCGGACAGCGTCGCCGGGATCGAGCGGATGGAACGCACGCTGGCCGAGGCGCAGGCGACCAGGACGGTGCCCGTGCTCCTGGAGTTGGGCGTCCACTCCGGACGCGGCGGCGCCCGGTCGGAGGCGGACGCGCTGGCGGCAGCGGAACGGCTCACCGCGTCCGGCCACCTGGCGCTGGCGGGGGTCGAGTGCTTCGAGGGAGTGTTTCCGCAGGATCGCGCGGACCGCTCGCTGCGGCGGGTCGACGGGTTCCTGGCCGACCTCGCCGGTCTGCTCGCCGAACTGGACCAGCGCGGCCTGTTCCAGGATCGCGAGGAGATCATCCTGACAGCTGGCGGATCCGGCTACCCGGATCGCGTGGTGGCGGCGTTCCAGCGCATGTCGCCGCTGTCGCGGCCGGTCCGCTGCGTGGTCCGCTCCGGCGGTTACGTCACGCACGACCACGGGCTGCTGGAGCGCTGCTCGCCGTTGAGCGCGAGCGCGCGGAATCCGCTCGGCGTCCTTCGCCCCGCCCTGGAGTTGTGGGGGCACGTGCTCTCGACGCCCGAACCAGGCTTGGCGATCTGCGGATTCGGCAGACGCGACGCTCCGTACGACGCGGACCTGCCGATTCCGATCGCGCGCCTGGCGCCCGACGGAACCCGCCAGCCGGCGCCGGACGCGCGCGTCGACAAGCTCAACGACCAGCACGCGTTCCTCAGTCACACCTCGGACCTGGCGGTCGGCGACGTGCTGGTGTTCGGGGTGTCCCATCCGTGCACGGCGTTCGAGAAGTGGCCGCTGATCCCGGTGCTCGACGACGCCGACCGTGTGGTCGACGCGATCCGCACGTACTTCTAAGGGGAGCGCAGATCCTATTCATCGGCAGCTACGGGCACGGCATCGCGTTGGCCCGCCCGGATCCGGCCAGCGGGCTCCCGATGCGCACCGAGCCGGCGGCCGACACGCCTGACCCGTCGTACCTGGCGCTGTCGCCCGACGGCCGATTCCTGTACGCCGCGAACGCACTCGACGCCGGCGCCGTGAGCGCCTTCGCAGTCGAGGGCGACGGCGTGCTGCGCCCGCTGGGCTCCCGGTCGACCCACGGCTCGAACCCGTGTCACGTCCACGTCCGCCCGGACGGCCGGCATGTGCTGTCGGCGAACTACAAGTCGGGCAGTGTGGCCGTCCATCCGGTCGCCCCGGACGGCTCGCTGGGGGAGGCGAGCGACGTCGTGCGGCACACCGGAGCCGGGCCGGACCCGGAGCGCCAGGACGGCCCGCACGCGCACCAGGTGGTCAGCGACCCGGCGGGCCGGTTCGTGCTGGCGGTCGATCTCGGGGCGGACGCGGTGTTCACGTACACACTGGACAGCGGGAAGCTCACGCCGGCCGGTGAGGCGCGGTGGCGTCCCGGCGCCGGTCCGAGGCACCTGGCTTTCCACCCGTCGGGTCGGGTCGCGTACGTGTCCGACGAGTTGGACAGCACGGTCACGGCCTGCGCGTACGACCCGGAGCGGGGCCGGCTCACTCGGCAGCGGATCGTGCCGGCCGTCCCTGAGGCCGGCGGGCAACCCGGGGCCGGGGCAGAGCGGAACTACCCGTCGGAGGTGCTGGTCTCGGCCGACGGGCGCTTCGTGTACGTCGCGAACCGGGGCCGCGATTGCGTGGCATGGTTCGCGGCGGACGACGAGTTGACCCCGCTGGGCTCGGCGCCCTGCGGCGGCCGGTGGCCTCGCCACATCGCCTTCGGCCGGGACGGCCGGCTGCTGCACGTCGCCAACCAGCACTCGGACAACCTGGCGACGCTGCACGTGCGGGACGACGGATCGCTGACGCCGGCCGGACCCGCCGCGAGCACAGGCACGCCGACAATGGTGCTGCCAGCCGGGTGACGTCCCGCTTACACCCTCCACCCGCGTCGTTGTGCGAGGTATGCCGTCAGATGTCCGGTAATGCCACTGTGAAGCGCAGTCGGGAGGTCGTTCCGGCATAACCTCGCGGCCGTACGCTGGCGACTGGCACGGGGTATCGGAGTGTTCCCTTCTCACGCGGCGCCTGTGACCCGTCGCGTTCTCATCCGTTGGAGGAGCTATGGCCGACCGGAGCTGGTCGCACCTGATCACTGAGTTGTTGCGCGGGGAGTCGTTGTCGGAGGCTGACACGGCGTGGGCGATGGGCGAGATCATGG
>WHSM01000042.1 GCA_009380105.1 Micromonosporaceae bacterium | reverse complement strand
GCCGGGCGATCTGACCGGTGCAGAACAGGCCGATCGCGGACTCCGGGGTGCCGAAGCACGGCGAGCCGGACTGCATGTCGATGTTGGACAGGAACGACCCGAAGATCACCGGCGAGCCGGGCCGGATCAGCTGGGACAGCGCGATCCCGGACAGCGCCTCGGCGATCTGCTGCGCCAGCGCGGCCGGGATGGAGACCGGCGACATCGCGCCCATCAGCAGGAACGGGGTCAGCACCACCGGCTGGTTCGCCGCGCTGTGCTCGAACTGCGCGTCCAGCATCCGGTCGTCCCAGCGCAGCGGGGAGTTGCAGTTGATCAGCGAGATGGTCGCGGGCACAGCCTCGATCGCGGAGCGGCCGCCGAAGAGGATCTCGGTCATCCGGATGGTGTCCCGGGCGGCGACGCCGGAGACCACACTCCCCATGTAGACCTTGTCGGTGAGGCTCTGCAGCGCGTACGTCATGTCGAGGTGCCGGGAGTCGAGCGGCGCGTCGTTCGGCTCGCAGACCACCCCGCCGGCCGAATCCAGCTCCCCGAAGCTCTGCGCCAGCTTGGCGAAGGTCCGGAAGTCCGCCATCGTCGCGTCGCGGCGCACCTCGCCGTCGCGCACGAACGGCGGGCCGTACACGGCGCCGAAGGCCATGTGGTCGCCGCCGAGGTGGAGGCTGTGCGCCGGATTGCGCGCCTGCGCGTCGAACTCCCGCGGCGCCTTCGCGACCTGCTCCAGCACGAAGTCCGGATCCAGCTTCACGGTGTCGCCCTCGACCGTCTGGCCGGCCTTGCGGAACAGCTCGCGCGCTCGCTCGGAGGCGAACTCGACGCCGACTTCGGTGAGTATCCGCCGCCATCCCTGGTCGAGGACGGCCATCGCGTCCGCGGAGAGGATCTCGTAGCGCGGCATCTGATTTCGGAACATGCTTCACCCTCCCGACGACCGGCTCGGGCGCGCCGCTCGGGCTGGCAGAACGCGCCCTTGACACCTTTCTCGCCCAGATCGTACGCTCATATTATGGAAGTTAGGTTCCATAATATGGAACTCTGGAGCAGCTGATGACACCCCAGACAGGCACCCAGGCCATCGACCGCGCGGCCAGGCTGCTCACGCTCGTGGTGCAGTCGGAGGAGCCGCGCAGCTTCACGTCGCTGGCCGAGGACTCCGACCTCGCGAAGTCCACGACCTCGCGCCTGCTGCAGGCGCTCGAACGGCACCACCTGGTGCGACGCGACCGGGACGGGGCGTACCGGCCCGGCCCGCTGTTCACGGGCTACGCCGCCCGCCACGACCCCGTCGACGACCTGGTCCAGGTCGCCGAGCCGACGTTGCAGCGGATGGGCGACGCGGTCGGCGAGACCGTCAACCTCTCGGTGCCGCGCGGCGAGACGGTGGTGCAGGTGGCGCAGGTCGACTCCACGTACCGGCTCAGCGCCACGAACTGGTTGGACGTCGACACGCCGCCGCACTGCTCGGCGCTGGGCAAGGTGTTCTACGCGTACGGCACGCTGCCGTTGCCGACCGGTCGGCTGGAGCGCCGCACCGGCCGCACCCTGACCAGCCGCACAGCCCTCGAACGCGACCTGGCGCAGGTGGTGCGCCGAGGGTTCGCAGTCACGCACGAGGAGCTCGAGCCCGGGCTCTCGGCCATCGCCGCGCCAGTGCGGCACCGCGACGGCGCGGTCATCGCGGCCGTGTCCGTCTCTGGCCCGACAACCCGGATCGAGGAGCGCATCGACGAGCTCTCCAGGCTGCTCGTCGCCGAGACCAAGCGACTCTCCGCCGCGCTGGGCTACCGCCCGGGCAAGGCACGAAAGGACGGCGCCGCATGACACCGGACGAGATCCTCAAAGGTTTGTACGACAAGACTCTCGTGGGCAACGGCCCCGCGGTGCTCGAACTGACCCGCACCGGCCTCGACACCGGCATGGCCCCCGAGACGATGCTCTTCGACGCGCTCATCCCGTCGTTGGAGGAGGTGGGCGCGCGCTTCGAGCGAGGCGACTTCTTCGTCCCCGAGATGCTGATCGCCGGCAAGGCGATGAGCGGCGCCCTGGAGATCCTGCGCCCGCTGCTGGCAGAGACCGGCGCCCATACGGTCGGGACGTTCCTGATGGGCACCGTCAAAGGCGACGTGCACGACATCGGCAAGAACCTGGTCAACATCATGCTGGAAGGCGCGGGCTTCCACGTGATCGACCTCGGCGTGCAGGTGGCCCCCGAGAAGTTCGTGGCGGCGATCGGAGAGCACAAGCCCGACATCGTCGGCTTCTCCGCGTTCCTCACCACCACGATGCCGATGTTCAAAGCCAACATCAACGCGCTGCGGAAGGCCGGGCTGCGCGACTCCGTGGTCGTGATGGTCGGCGGCGCCCCGGTGACCCAGGAGTACGCCGACGCGGTCGGCGCCGACGGCTATGCCCCGGACGCCTCCGCCACCGTGAAACGCGCCAAGGAGTTCATGAGCCAGCGGCGCGCCCTCGCCACCGCCTGATCGCACCCCTGTCCGACTGGGCGTCTGCGACACCCTTCGTACCGAGGAGAGCCCATGCACACGGTCCTTGGCTCGGCGTCCACGAAAGTCGTCATCGGGGACGACCAGCCCTTCTGCGTGATCGGCGAACGGATCAACCCGACCGGGCGGAAGAAGTTCCAGGAGCAGCTCCGCGCCGGCGACCTGTCCCAGATCGAGGCCGACGTGGCCGCGCAGGTCGAGGGCGGCGCGCACGTGCTCGACGTCAACATGGGCGTGCCGCTCGCCGACGAGGTCGACCTGCTGTCCCGCGCGGTGCGGCTGGCGCAGAGTCTCACCGACCTGCCGCTGTGCATCGACTCCTCGGTGGTGGAGGCGCTCGACGCCGGCCTGGCCGTCTACCAGGGCAAGGCGCTGGTCAACTCGGTCACCGCCGAGGACGAGCGGCTCGACGCGATCCTGCCGCTGGTCAAGCGCTACGGCGCCGCCGTGATCGCGCTGCCCAACGACGAGGACGAGATCCCGATGAGCGCGGACCGCAGGCTGGAGCTCACCGACAAGATCATAGACACCGCGGCCGGCGTGCACGGGATCCCGATCGAAGACATCGTGATCGACCCGCTCGCCATGCCGATCGGCGCCGACACCAGCGTGGTCGGGGTGACCCTGGAGACGATCTCGAAGATCCGCGCTGCGTACGGGGTCAACATGACCCTCGGGGCCTCGAACGTGTCGTTCGGGATGCCCGGCCGGCACACCATCGGCGCCGCGTTCCTCGCCATGGCTGCCAAGTGCGGGCTGACCAGCGCCATCATGGACGCCCGCTCGCCCCAGATCGTGGAGGCGGTGAGGGCCGCCGACCTGCTGCTCGGCAACGACGCGTGGGGCGCGAACTGGATCGCGGCGCACCGAGCCAAGCAAGCGGCCGGCTGAGATGACCGAGGGCATCGGCCGGGTCCGGCTCCGTTTCGCGCCTGCGGACCGGGACGTGCGGGTGCCGCCCGGGGTGAGCGTGTTCGATGCCGCCAGCTGGCACGGCATCGCCATCGACTCCACCTGCGGCGGGCACGGCACCTGCAAGAAGTGCAAGGTGAAGGTGCTCGCCGGCTCGGCGCCGGCGTCCGGGCTCGACGTGCGGGCCTTCACCCCGGAGCAGCTCAAGGCAGGTTGGCGGCTCGCCTGTCTGGCCCAGGCTGACAGCGACCTGGAGATCGAGGTGCCGCCGCTGGTGACCCGGCCGAAGGCCGCGACGGTCGGGGTGGGCCGCCAGGTGATCCTCCGGCCCGCCATCCAGAAGCGGCACGTCGAGCTCGCCGAGCCGACCCTCGCCGACCAGACCAGCGACCTCGAGCGGCTGCTCGCCGCGATCGACGACCTGGAACTCCGGGTCGACCTGCACGCGCTGCGCCGGCTGCCGACGGTGCTGCGGTCCAGTGACTACGACGTCACCGCCGTGGTCGTGGACGACGTGCTGATCGACGTCGAGCCGGGCGACACCACGGGCCGCCGGTACGGCGTCGCCTACGACCTGGGCACCACCACCGTGGTCGCCACGCTGCTCGACACCGCCACCGGCACCCCCGTGGCGGTGCGGTCGATGCTGAACAAGCAGCAGCCGTACGGCGGCGACGTGATCACCCGGATCAGCGCCACGATGCTCGACCCGGAGTCGCTCGGCCGGCTGCAGGCGCTCGCCCACGACACGCTCGACGAGCTGACCCGCGAAGTGTGCAAGGAAGGCGAGGTCGACCCGTCCGAGGTGTACGAGATCGCGCTCGCCGGCAACGCCACCATGATCCACCTCGCGCTCGGGATCGACCCGGAACCGCTCGGCGTGGCGCCGTTCGTGATGTCCGCCCGCACGATGCCCGAGCTGTTCGCCAGCGATCTCGGGGTGCAGGCGCATCCGCGGGCCCGCGCAGTGGTGCTCCCGGCCCTCGGGGCGTACGTGGGCGGCGACATCGTCGCCGGGATGCTCGCCTCCGGGATGGATCGGGACAAGCGGCTGCGGCTGTTCGTCGACGTCGGCACCAACTGCGAGATCGTGCTCGGCGACGGCGAGCGGATTCTCGCCACCGCCGCGCCGGCCGGACCGGCGTTCGAGGGCGCGGCGATCCGCTGCGGGATGCGCGCCGCCGAGGGCGCGATCGAGGTGGTGCGCATCGTCGACGGCTCGTTGGAACTGTCGGTGATCGGGGACGTGGATCCGGTCGGCCTGTGCGGCTCGGGGCTGGTGGACGCGGCAGCGGCGCTGATTGAGGTCGGGCTGATCGACCGCACCGGCCGATTCGCGCCCGTCGAAGCGGCGGAGCGGATCGCGCCCACGTTGGCGGACCGGTTCGCCGACGTGGCCGGGGAACGGGTGTTCGTGCTGGCGTGGCACGGCGCGCCGGGCGACGTGGCCGACGCGGTGTTCCTGTCGCAGCGCGATGTGCGGGAGCTGCAGTTCGCCAAGGCCGCGATCGCCACGGGCTGGTCGCTGCTGCTGGAAGAACTGGGCGTGCCGCCACGCGAGATGCAGCAGGTGCTGCTCGCCGGCTCCTTCGGCAGCTACCTCTCGGCCGCGAGCGCGGTGCGCATCGGCCTGGTGCCCGAGTTGCCGGTGCTGCGGATCGTCAGCGCCGGCAACGTCGCCGGGGAAGGGGCGAAGATGACGCTGTTGAGCATGCGGGAACGCGCAGGCGCGGCCGCCTTGTTGCAGGAAGTGCGCTACGTGGAGCTCTCCGATCGGGCCGACTTCAATGACCGCTTCGTCGACAACCTCGCGTTCCCCGGCTGACGGCGTGCGGCCCCAGGCCCCGGACCCGCAGGCCCCGGACCCCCGGGGCGCGGAGTCCCGGACCGCGGTGATCGCTTGCGGCGCGCTGGCGCAACACGTGTCGGAGATCACGGCGCGGCGGGGTTGGCCGGTCGACGTGCATCCGCTGCCGCCCCTGCTGCACAACCATCCTGAGCGCATCGCGCCCGAGGTCGAGACGCTCGCGCGGGAACTCTCGAAGCGCTACGCCACGATCGCGGTGGGCTACGCCGACTGCGGCAGCTACGGCACGCTCGACGAGGTGTGCAGGCGGCTCGGGATCCGCCGTCTCGCCGGGTCGCACTGCTACGACCTGTTCGCCGGGGCCGAACGGATCCGGCGGTTGCACAAGGCCGAGCCGGGCACGTATCTGCTCACCGACTTCCTGGTGCGCTCGTTCCGCCGCACCATCCTCGCGGAGCTGGGCCTGGACCGGCATCCGGAGCTGCGCGAGGACTACTTCCGCCACTACCGCCGGGCGGTCTGGCTGGCGCAGCGCCCGACCCCGGAGCTGCGGCGGGAAGCCCAGGCCGCCGCGGACGCGCTGGGCCTGCCACTGCGCACCGTCGAGGTCGGCGACGAGAACCTGGAACGCGAACTCGCCCAGCTGATCCACCCCTGAGCGGGACGGCGGCCCGGATCAGGCGGGGGCTGGGTTCATGTGGGGGGCGCGCTGGCGCCAGCGCTCTGTCTCGGCGACCTGGTTGAACGTGAACACGTGCAGCCCGGCCACGCGCGACCAGGGGTCGGTGAGCACCGGGGTGCAGCGATCCAGCAGCCGGTCCAGGTTGTAGCCGCCGGGCGCGGCGAACCGCAGCAGCCAGGACGGGCGTTTGCTGAGGAACTTCGCCGACTCGCCCACCCCGATCTTCGCCGCCACCTTGAGCAGCTTCGTGCGCTCCACCGGCCCGGCGATCCCCACCATGATCGGCAGGCTCACGCCGCGCCGCCGCACCCGCGTGATCCAGTGCCCGAGCGCCCGGTGGTCGAAGCAGAGGTTGCTGACGATGTACGTGGCGTGGACGTGCTTGTCCCACATCGCCTGGATGGTCACGTCGTCGTCGATCGCCGGGTGGCTCTCCGGATAGCCGGTGATCCCGACGTGCGGGAACGGCCGGCCCATCGCGGTGAGCTCGGCGAGCACTCCGAGGGCGCCGTCGTACTTCCCCGCCGCCGGGTCGGCGTCGCCGGCCGGCACGAACACGTCGGCGACCCCCTGCGCGAGCAGCCGGTCGACGATGTCCTTCAGGTGCCGCTCGTCTCGCACGAGCCGCGCGGACAGGTGCGGCGTCACCTGATAGCCGTGCCGGATCAGCCGCTCGGTGAGATCTAACGTGGTGTCGAGGCCCTTCACCGGCGAGGCGGTCACGGTGATCGTGACGGTGCGAGGCACAGCGGCGAGGACGCTCTCCTCGATGCCACCGGCGGGAATCACCTCATAGCGTGCCGATCGAAGCAGATCGGCCAGCGCATGTGGGCGAGCGTTGCGCATAATGCAACTCGATTCGTATTACGCACCACTGGTATGAGCAGCGTAATACCGCCGGACGGCCCCAGCAATAGTGCGGCGGCCGGCCAGACGGCAGGTCAGCTGCCCAGTGCGCTGTCCGCTGAAGCCGCCGCCACCGCGCCCGCGACCGCTGGCGCGACCCGGGGATCGAGCGGGCTCGGCACTATCTGGTCCGGGCGCAGGTCGTCGACGACACAGTCGGCGATGGCCTGCGCCGCGGCCAGCTTCATCTCCTCGGTGATCCGCTCGGCGCGAGCGTCCAGAGCGCCGCGGAACACGCCGGGAAACGCCAACACGTTGTTGATCTGGTTCGGGAAGTCGCTGCGCCCGGTGGCGACCACGGCGGCGTGCTGGCGTGCCACGTCCGGATGCACCTCGGGGTGCGGGTTCGCCAGCGCGAAGATGATGCCGCCCGGGTTCATGCCGGCCAGCGCGGCCTCCGCGATCTGGCCGCCGGAGACCCCGATCAGCACGTCGGCGTCGGCGAGCGCCTCGGCGATGCCGCCGGTGCGCCCGTCCCGGTTGGTGTCGGCGGCCAGCTCGACCTTCACCGAGTTCAAGCCGGCCCGACCGGTGTGCACCACGCCGCGCGAGTCGCACACCACCACGTCTCCCACACCCGCGGCGAGCAGCATCCGAGTCACCGCGACCCCAGCGGCGCCGGCGCCGCTGATCACGACCCGCAGGTCGTTGAGTTTGCGGTTGATCAGCTTCGCGGCGTTGCGCAACGCGGCGGTCACCACGATCGCGGTGCCGTGCTGGTCGTCGTGGAACACGGGAATCGACACGGCCGCGTCCAGCCGGCGCTCGATGTCGAAGCAGCGCGGGGCGCTGATGTCCTCCAGGTTGATCCCGCCGAACGACGGCGCCAGCCGCGCCGCGGTCTCCACGATCTCGTCCGGATCCTTGGTGTCCAGGCAGATCGGCACCGCGTCCACATTCGCGAACTGCTTGAACAGAACCGCCTTGCCCTCCATCACCGGCATCGCCGCGTGCGGCCCGATGTCGCCCAGGCCGAGCACCGCGGTGCCGTCGGTGACCACAGCCACCGTGTTCGGCACCCAGGTGTACTCCGCCGTGAGCGACGGGTCGGCGGCGATCGCCTCGGACACCCGGGCCACACCCGGCGTGTACGCCAGCGACAGGTCCTCACGGCTGCGGAGCGGGATCGTGGACGCCACGGCCAACTTGCCGCGGCGGTGCAGCGCGAAGACAGGATCGTTCGGATCAACCCGGCCAGCCAAATGAGACGACTGAGGGGCGTCGGGAACGTGGGCAGACACTTAAAACTCCCAGTGCCACACGGAGGGGCACGCGTGTAGACGTGGTCGCCTCGACGCCGGAGGTTGGTGCGCCGACGAAGGCGAAGGGGCTGCCCCGGGGGTTGCCCGAGGCCGTGAAGTGTAGTCCACCGGAAGTCCGCAGACGACACTGCGGGCATGCGGCAGATGGAGCGCGGGTAGGGTCGGCAAAGGATCTACTCATCGAGGCGCAGACCCCGCCGACCGAGGCGTCGGCGCGACATCGTAATTGGAGGATCCCCATGTCATTTGGCGCGCGATTGGCACGTCTCTTCGTCCCCACCATCGAGGCCAGCGCCCACTGCGACCTGCCGTGCGGCGTGTACGACCCGGCTCAGGCTCGGATCGAGGCGGAGTCCGTCAAGGCCATCTGCGAGAAGTACCAGGCGAACGAGGACCCCGAGTTCCGCACTCGGGCGCTGATGATCAAGGAGCAGCGGGCCGAGCTGGTCAAGCACCACCTGTGGGTGCTCTGGACCGACTACTTCAAGCCGCCGCACTTCGAGAAGCACCCGCAGCTGCACCAGCTGTGCAACGAGGCCACGAAGCTCGCCGGCGCCTCCGGCTCGAAGGGCTCTGCCGACCCGAAGACCGCCGAGGAGCTGCTCGGCAAGATCGACGAGATCGCGAAGATCTTCGCCGAGACCAAGCAGGGCTGAGCCGCCGCAGCATCAAACGGCGTCGTGGGCTCCTTCATGCTGTCGAAGGGGCCCACGATCGTGTCAGGCTGCCATCTGAGGAGAAATTGCCGTTCAGGAGGCCAGGTGACAGTCACAGACATCCAGATCCGGCCCGCCCGGGACAGCGACGTGCCGGCGATCGTCGCCATGACCCACGAGCTGGCGGCGTACGAGCGCGCCCCGGAGCAGTGCCACCTGACCACCGGACAGCTGCGAACGGCGCTGTTCTGCGACCAGCCGGCGGTCTTCGCGCACGTCGCCACAGGCCGGGTCGGCGGCGCCGAACCGAAGCCCCTCGGCTTCGCGCTGTGGTTCCTCAACTTCTCCACCTGGGAAGGCGCGCACGGCATCTACCTCGAGGATCTGTACGTGAGCCCGCAGGCGCGGGGCACGGGTCTCGGCCGGCGGCTGCTGGCGACGTTGGCGGCGATCTGCGTCGAGCGCGGCTACCGCCGACTCGACTGGTGGGTGCTGCACTGGAACCCGGCCCGCGACTTCTACGCCGCGATCGGCGCGAACGCCATGGACGACTGGATTCCGCACCGGATCGAAGGCGGGCCGTTGGCAAGGCTGGCGCAGCCGGTCGATTGACGCGTGAGGGGACAGATCGGCCATCACCGATTCAGCCGAGCCGCGGTTAGTACTAACGGACAGCCCGAAACAGCGCTTAGATAGGCGGTGACCGCCATGACGCCCAGCGACCGACACCAGCGCTGGCCAGGGGGAGGATCACGTGGCGCAGGCACTGGAACAGAGTTCGAGGACATCCGAGATGGACATCGTCGTGTTGCGGGTGCCTGCTGACGGCGCGTATCTGTCAGTGCTGCGCACCGCCACGGCCGGGCTCGCCGCGCGCCTGCAGTTCACCCTCGACGAGATCGAGGACCTGCGGATCGCCGTCGATGAGGCCTGCGCGATGCTCGTCGCGGACGCACTGCCCGGGACCGACCTCTCGTGCCGGTTCACTGTCGAGGAGGACGCCCTCACGGTGGCGGTGAGCGTGCCGGTTGACGGCGCTCCCCGGCTGCCCGGAACTCAGACGTTCGCCTGGAAGGTGCTCACCGCGCTCGCTGGCGAAGTGCACGCCGAGCACGAGTCGGGCCACGCCGCCATCCGGCTCACCAAGCGGCGCCGGGAGGCGCACTGACGCGTCAGTGGATGCCCAGGGCCTCGCGGGTCGGCTCCGCGATCAGCAGCCACGCCACGACCAGCGCGTACCCGATCAGCGGCAGGCCGAGCCACCACAGGCCGCCCTGCGTCATGTAGTAGCCGATCGGGATCAGGAACAGGTTCAACACCAGAGCGGGGGTACGCGACCAGCGCTTCCGCCGCGACAGCCCCCACGCCGTGACGCAGAACGCCGCCGCGTACGCCGCCGTGTACCAGGTGATGAAGGTGGCCAGGCCCTGATTGGCCACGGCGCCGGCGACGCTCTCGTACACCAGGAAACCGGTCATCGCCACGACAGCGGCGGTCTCCGCGACGAACAGGCCGATCGCCCATCTGAGGGTGACCGGCGACACGTCCTCAGCTTGCTCGCTCACGGCGGACACCTTACGCCCCGGTAGAGTCCGGCCATGCGCGCGCTCCTCGTGGTGAATCCCAAAGCCACGACGACCAGTGGCCGGGGCCAGGACGTCCTGGCGCGGGCGCTGCGCAGCGAGGTCGACCTGGAGGTGGAGTACACCCGCCGCCGGGGTCATGCCGCGGAGCTGGCTCGCCGGGCGGTCAAGGACGGGCTCGACGTCGTGGTCACGCTGGGCGGGGATGGGACCGTGAACGAGGTGGTCAACGGCCTGCTCGCCGACGTGCCGCTGGCGACCGGCCCCGATGACGACACCGCGCGGCCGGCCGTTCCGATGCTCGCCGTCGTCCCGGGCGGCTCGACCAACGTGTTCGCGCGCGCCCTCGGCCTGCCGGGCGACTGGGCCGACGGCACCGGGGTGATTCTGGAGGCGCTGCGCGAGGGGCGCACCCGGTCCATCGGGCTGGGACGGGTCAACGAGCGGTGGTTCACCTTCTGCGCGGGGTTCGGCCTGGACGCCGAGGTGATCCGCCGGGTGGAGCGGGCGCGGGTGCGTGGCCGCGTCTCCACGCCGGGCCTCTATCTGCGTTCAGCCGTGGCGCAGTACTTCGCCGCGTCGGACCGGCGCGGCCCGTTGATCAGCCTGGAGCGCGACGGCGCCGAGGCCGAGCACGGGCTCGGCACCGTGATCGTGCAGAACACCGCGCCCTGGACGTACCTCGGCAATCGCCCGGTGAACCCGAACCCGGACGCCTCCTTCGACCTTGGCCTGGACGTGCTGGCGACCCGCGGGCAGGGCCTGCCGAGCACTGTGCGCACCGCCGCGCAGATGCTCTCCCGGCAGGCGGACCCGCACGGCAGACGGGTGCTGCGGCTGCACGACCTGGACGGGTTCGCGCTGCGGGCGCAGCGTCCGGTCGCGTTCCAGGTGGACGGCGACTACCTTGGGGAGCGGGAGCACTTGCGTTTTCGCGCTGAGCCCCAGGCGCTCCGGGTGGTGTGCTGAGGGCTTTCGCGCACCCGCACCGTCACCTCGTCCACCGGCGCGGCCGCGGACCGGACATCGCGCCTGAGGCCGAACAGATTCCGTGATTGCCCCCACAGGGGACCGGACGCGTACTACATTGTCTAGGCGGCGTTGCCGTTTGTGGAGTGTGGAAACCCTGGGCGAAGAGGGGCGGTACCCCGGTGACGCTGCTCACCGGAGCTGACTTTGTCCCAGGTTTCCTCTTGACATTGCGGTAGTTCGTGAAAGCATTCACAAGCGAAAGCGAAGGTCATACGCCTGCTCACGCGTGTCGGGGATTCCGTGGCACGCGAGTGCATATCCGAACACATCATCCACAGTCAAGGAGTGTTGCAGTCATGGACTGGCGCCACCGTGCTGCCTGCCGCGACGAGGACCCGGAGCTGTTCTTCCCGATCGGCACGTCCGGCCCCGCGTTGCTGCAGATCGAGCAGGCCAAAGCGGTGTGCCGGCGTTGTTCGGTGATCGATGATTGCCTAAGTTGGGCGCTCGACTCCGGCCAGGACGCTGGTGTCTGGGGCGGCATGAGCGAAGACGAGCGGCGCGCACTCAAGCGTCGCGGTGGTCTGCGCATTCAGGCCCGTACCGCCTGAACCACAAGCAATAGCGCGAAGCCCGGGCCAGCTGGTCCGGGCTTCGCGCTGTCTGGATCGTCATGCGGCCCTGGTGGTGAGCGTGGGGCAACCGGCTGGCCGGCGATGGCCGTTCGGGCGTCGTCGCGCGACGGCCGCGGCCACCTCGGCCCGGACCCGGTCGGCGTCCCGGTCGGTGAAGTTGACGCTGCCGGCGAGGGCCGGGTGGCGACTCTGTCGGACGTGATTGCGCTGCAGGCCGTAGATCACCAGGCCCGCGACGAGGGTAAAGAGCAGCAATGCGGTCATGGCACTAACTTTGCGGTACGCCACTTCCTGCCACCAGTGGCAGCTCTGACCTTGTGCAACAAAATCCTGCCAGCTAGACTCGCGCCATGTTGAAGACCGTGGCGGCCGTTGTGATCGACGGCGTCGCGCCGTTCGAGTTGGGCGTGCTCGTCGAGGTGTTTGGCATCGACCGCACCGACGACGGCGTGCCACCGATGGATTTCCGGGTGTGCGGCGAGCAGCCCGGCGTGGCGCTGCGCACCAGCACGTCGATGCAGATCATCCCCGAGCACGGCCTGGACGCGCTGCGGGACGCCGATCTGGTCGCGGCGCCCGCCTGCGGCATCCGCGACGAGTACCCCGAGGCGGTGCTGGGCGCCCTGCGCGCCGCCGCCGACCGGGGCGCCACGCTGCTCTCCGTGTGCAACGGGGCGTTCCTGCTCGGGGCCGCGGGCCTGCTCGACAACCGGCGCTGCGCCATGCACTGGCGGGACGCCGCTCAGTTCGCCGCGCGGTTCCCCGAGGCCAAACTCGACCCTGACGTGCTCTTCGTCGACGACGGCGACATCGTCACCAGCGCCGGCACCGCCGCCGGGATCGACGCCTGCCTGCACGTGGTGCGCCGGGAGCTCGGCTCTGGCCCCGCCACCGCGATCGCGCGCCGCATGGTGGTGGCGCCACAGCGTGACGGCGGCCAGCGCCAATTCGTGGAGATGCCGATCCCCGAATGCACCGGCGACAGCCTGCAGCCGGTGCTCACCGCGATGCTCGAAGACCTCAGCGTCAACCACACCGTCGCCGAGCTGGCCCAGCGGGCGCAGATGTCCGAGCGCACCTTCGCCCGCAGGTTCGTCGCCGAGACCGGCGCCACCCCCCACCGGTGGCTGTCCACCCAGCGGGTGCTGCACGCCCGGCGACTGCTGGAGGAGACCCAGCTCAGCGTGGACGAGGTCGCGCGGCAGTGCGGCTTCGGCGCCGGGGCGCTGCTGCGCCACCACTTCCACAAGATGGTCGGCGTGCCGCCGGCTGACTACCGGCGCACATTCGCACAGCGCGCCTAGGCCACCGCGGCAAGCCCGACGGCGGCCGCTGCCGCGTCGTACCGGGCCAGCACGACCTCGACCAGCTCCGGCGCGGCCACGAGCGGCTCCGCCACCGTGACGGCACCCGCCCGACGCGCGGCCTCGGCGGCCCGGTCGTACAGCAGCCCAGGAGCGAGGAAGTAGCTCGCCACCGCGACCCGCTCGGCGCCGGCGTCCCGCAGCGCCCCCACCACGTCGCCCACCCCGGGCGCGGTCGACGCGAAGGCGGCCCTGCCCGCCACGCCGTGCCGCTCACCGAGAGCCGCGGCCATGCCGTGCACCGTCGCGACCGCAGCCGGGTCGGACGAGCCCGCGGCCGCCAGCACCACCGCGTCGAACTCCGATTTCCCCAGGCGGCGGGTCAGCCCGTCCAGCAGTCGCGGGTCCGGCCCCAGCACACCAGCCGCCCGCAGCGACAGCTCAGGCAGCGCCTCAGCGGCCTCGGCCAGCACGGCCGGGACGTCGACCCGGCCGTGGTACGCCGCCGTAAGCAGCAGCGGCGCCACCACCGCTTCCCGGCTGCCGGCGCGCGCCAGCGACGACAGCGCGTCCAGGGCCCGCGGCGCCGACAGGTCCAGGAACGCGTGGCGGACCGGCAGGCCGCCACGCGCGGCGGCCACCGCCCGCGTCAGCGCCCGCGTGGCGACCGCCGACCGCGGGTCCCGACTGCCGTGCGCCAGGATCAACAGCCCCGGCGGTGCGGCGCGCAGCATGCTCACCCGTGGATCCCGCACTCGGTCTTCTCGAACATCGCCCAGCGGCCGGCGCGGGGATCCTCCCCCTCCGGCACGCGCCTGGTGCACGGCCAGCAGCCGACCGACGGGTAGCCCCGCTTGACGAGCTCGTTCACCGGCACGTCGTGCCGGGCGATGTACGCGTCCACCTCGGCCTGCGTCCACCGCGCCAGCGGAGCCACCTTCACCTTCCGGCGACCGCCGTCGAACCCCACCACCGGTGTGTCCGCCCGACTCGGCGACTCGTCCCGGCGCAGACCCGCGGCCCAGGCGTCGTACGGCTCCAGACCCCGTTCGAGGGGCTCGACCTTGCGCAGGTAGCAGCACATGTCGGGGTCGCGGGAGAACAGTCGTGGCCCGTGCTCGCCGTCCTGCTGGCCCACCGTGCGGCCCGGGCGGATCGAGCGCACGTTGACCGGCATCGTGGCGGCGACGACGTCACGGATCCGCAGCGTCTCGTTGAAGTGCAGGCCGGTGTCGAGGAAGACCACGTCGATGCCGGGCGCGACCCGCGACACCACGTGCACCAGCACGGCGTCGGCGAAGGACGAGGTGACACAGAACCGCTCGCCGAACATCCCGAGGGCCCACTCCACGATCTGCTCCGCGGAGGACTCCTCCAGCTCCTTGCCAGCGCGCAGTGCGATGTCGCGCAACTCCAAGGCGCTCAGTCGCTGCTCGACCACCTGTGTCATCGCGTCTCCTCCTGGTCCGGCCCGGAAGGGGTCGTCCGGGCGGGCGCGATCATTCCGATGAACTTCACGCTGAAGACCCGCAGGCAGCTCCGGCACTCCCACGCACCGTGCCCTGACTCGTTGGGCCTGAGGTCTTCCTCGCCGCAGTACGGGCAGTGGAACGGAACCATTCGCTGGCTCATCTGAGGTCCTCTTCCGCGGCGCGGCCGACCCAGTCGGCGAACGCCTCGCCGTCCGCGCGCTGCTTCAGGTACGCCCGCACCAGCCGCTCCACGTAGTCGGGAAGCGCCTCGGCCGTGGTCTTCAGACCGCGCAGCTTGCGGCCGAAGCCGGCCTTCAGGCCGAGCCCGCCGCCGACGTGCACCTGGAACCCCTCGACCTGGTTGCCGGCCTCGTCCAGCATCAACTGGCCCTTCAGGCCGATGTCGGCGACCTGGGTGCGGGCGCAGGCGTTGGGGCAGCCGTTGACGTTGATGGACAGCGACACGTCCAGCTCCGGCACCCGCCGCTCCAACTCCGCGACCAGGTCGGCGGCCAGGCCCTTGGTCTCGACGATCGCGAGCTTGCAGTACTCGATGCCGGTGCAGGCCATCGTGCCGCGGCGGTACTGCGACGGCTCGGCCTCCAGCCCGATCTCCCGCAACGCCGCCACCAGGCTCGGCGCCCGGTCCTCGGGGACGTCGAGCACCAGCAGCTTCTGGTGCGCGGTGGTGCGCACCCTCCCGGAGCCGTGCGCCTCGACGACGTCTGCGACCTTGCCGAGCAGTGAACCCGACACCCGGCCGACCATCGGGGCCACGCCCACGTAGCACCGACCATCCTTCTGCCGATGCACGCCGACGTGGTCGATGGTCTCCGGCGGCGCCTCGACCTCTGGCCCGTCGACCAAGGGGCGCTTGAGGTACTCGTCCTCCAGCACCTGGCGGAACTTCTCCACCCCCCAGTCCGCGACCAGGAATTTCAGCCTGG
The DNA here is from genome assembly GCA_009380105.1 of Micromonosporaceae bacterium. Lineage (GTDB taxonomy): Bacteria > Actinomycetota > Actinomycetes > Mycobacteriales > Micromonosporaceae > WHSM01. Next base: position 1,478 of record WHSM01000042.1, on the reverse strand, counting down.
CCCGGGTGCGCAGCCGCCGGTAGCCGTAGTCGCGGAAGATCGACGTGACGCCCCACCACACGTCCGGGAGCTCGTCGAGCGGGACCCAGACGCCGAGCCGCTGCGCCAGCATCGGGTTGGTCGACAAGCCGCCGCCGACCCACAGGTCGAAGCCCGGCCCGTGCTCCGGGTGCACCGCGCCGATGAACGAGATGTCGTTGGCCTGGTACGGAAGATCCGGAAGCCAGCCGATCGAGGACTTGTACTTCCGCGGCAGGTTGGAGAACTCCTTGCTGCCGATAAAGCGCTGCTCGATCTCACGGATGGCCGGCGTGGCATCGACCAGCTCGTCGGCCGAGATCCCGGCGACCGGGCTGCCCAGGATCACCCGGGGACAGTCGCCGCACGCCTCCTGAGTGTGCAGGCCGACAGCCTCCAGCTCGTTCCAGATGGCGGGCATGTCCTCGATGCGCACCCAGTGCAGCTGCACGTTCTGGCGGTCAGTGAGGTCGGCGGTGTCGCGCGCGTACGTCTCCGAGATCCGCGCGATCACCCGCAGCTGCTCCAGGCTGAGCTGGCCGCCGTCGACGCGGATCCGGAGCATGAAGTACTTGTCATCGAGCTCCTCCGGCTCCAGCACGGCGGTCTTGCCGCCGTCGATGCCGGGCCTGCGCTGGGTGTAAAGGCCCCACCAGCGGAACCGGCCCCGCAGATCTGCCGGGTCGATCGCGTCGAACCCGCGGTACGCGTAGACGCTCTCGATCCGCGCCCGCACGTTGAGCGGGTCGTCGTCCTTCTTGGCCTGCTCGTTCTTGTTCAGCGGCTCCCGGTGGCCGAGGGCCCACTGGCCCTGGCCTTTGTGGTGGGAGCTGCGGCGTCGCGGAGCGGCAGTGACCGCCATTGCGCGTCCTTTCGAAACCTTCAGCGGGTACGCGGACACGCGAACAGCGGCGGCTGAGCCGTTAGAAAGGGGAAAGGCGCCGGCGCTCTCGCGCGCCCACTAGACAGATGGGGGCGGCGTCAGGCGACCGGGCGACACATGGCGCTGTGCACGCGGCAGTGGTCTACGTGGCGACGAACCACGAGCCTGCGCCGCACAGCTGCACTCATGGGGGAAAGCATCTCACGACAAGGCCCGGCGCCGCCACCGTGTCGTGACCGGCCTCTCATCGGCGTACCAGCAAATGAGACGCCCCAGACCCTGTTCGGACACCCCGGGTCGAGCGAGGCCGCAGCCGGCTCGGGGTGTCCGAACAGGGTCTTAGCGGAGAGCGAGGTCGACGCGGTGGGTCGTCAACGGGATCACCAGCACCGCCTCCGTGCCGCCGCCGGCGCGCCGGTGCAGCTCGATGGCGCCGCGCAGCTCACCGGTGATGAGCGTCCGCACGATCTGCAGGCCGAGCCGTTCGCTGGCCGCCATGTCGAACCCATCGGGCAGGCCGCGCCCCGCGTCCGAGACCGTGACGTGCAGCTGCCGGCGCCACCGGTGCGCCGCCACG
>WHSM01000407.1 GCA_009380105.1 Micromonosporaceae bacterium | reverse complement strand
GGCCTGGTGAAACGTTTCGGGGAGACCACGGCGTTGGACGGGGTTGATCTCGCGGTGCGCGCCGGCACCGTGCTCGGGCTGCTGGGCCCGAACGGTGCCGGAAAGACCACGGCCGTGCGGGTGCTCGCCACGCTCCTGCAGCCCGACGCCGGACACGCCTCCGTCGGCGGGTACGACGTCGTGCGGCAGGCGCACCAGGTGCGGCAGCTGATCGGCCTGACGGGGCAGTACGCCTCGGTCGACGAGAACCTCACCGGCGCCGAGAATCTCCTCCTGATCGGCCGGCTGCTCGGGATACCCAAGCGGGACGCCAAGGCGCGGGCGGCCGAGCTGCTCGCCGACTTCCACCTGGAGGACGCGGCCGACCGGGCGACCAAGACCTACTCAGGCGGCATGCGCCGCCGCCTGGACCTCGCGGCCAGCCTCGTGGGCCGGCCACGAATGCTCTACCTCGACGAGCCCACCACCGGCCTGGACCCCCGCAGCCGTCTGGAGCTGTGGGAGCTGGTGCGCGGCCTGGTGACCGGCGGCGTCACGGTGCTGCTGACCACGCAGTACCTGGACGAGGCCGACCAGCTCGCCGACGAGATCGCCGTGATCGACCACGGCCGGGTGATCGCGACCGGCACGCCGGACGAGCTGAAGGCCAAGACCGGATCGCAGACCCTCGCCGTGCGGCCCGCGGACCCGGCGGATCTGCCGACCGTGGTCTCGGTGGTGGGCGAGGTCGCGTTCAGCGAGCCCGACGTGGCGGGTCAACTGGTGACCGTCTCCGTGACCGAGCCGGCGATGCTCCCCGCGGCAGTGCGCCGCCTCGACGCCGCCGGCGTGGTGGTCACCGAGTTGGCGCTGCGCAGTTCCAGCCTCAACGAAGTGTTCCTGTCGCTGACCGGCCATCCGGCCGAGGAAGCCATCGAGGAGAACGAAGGGACCCAGAGATGACCGCCGTCACCGCGACCCCGTCAGACCCGGCCGTGACGCCGCGAGTCGGCCCGATCGAAGGGCTGCGGCAGAGCCTGACCCTGGCCTGGCGGACCCTGGTGCAGATCAGGCACAACCCGTGGGAGCTGGGCGACTTCAGCTTCCAGCCGATCATGTTCGTGCTGCTCTTCACGTACGTGTTCGGCGGCGCGATCTCCGGCTCGACCGGTGAGTACCTGACCTTCGCGCTACCCGGCATCATCGTGATGAACATGGTCTTCGTGACGATGTACGTGGGCCTGGGGCTCAACACCGACCTGACCAAGGGGGTCTTCGACCGGCTGCGGTCGCTGCCGCTGGCGCGATGGGCGCCACTGGCCGGCCGGATCACCGCGGACCTGGTCAAGCAGGCCTGGTCGGTCGCGCTGTTGCTGGGCGTCGGCGCCCTCCTCGGCTTCCGGCTCGGCGCCTCTGTGGTGGGCCTGATCGGGATGGTCGTCCTGCTGCTCGTGTTCGCGCTGGCCTTCTCGTGGGTGTCGGTGCTGGTCGGCGTGCTCGCCAAGGACCCCGAACAGGTGCAGCTCTTTGGCTTCACCGCGCTGTTCCCGGTGACCTTCGTCAGCAACGTGTTCGTGCCGACTCAGACCATGCCGGGCTGGCTGCAGGCGTTTGTGGAGATCAACCCGGTCACGCTGCTGTCCGACGCCGCGCGCGGTCTGTTGGTCGGCGGTCCGGTGGCGGGGCCGGCGATCGGGTCGCTGCTGTGGGCGGCCGGCATCACCGCGGTCTTCGCTCCGCTCTCGGTCTGGGGCCTGAAACGCAGGGTGTGAGGGTCTGTGCCCCACGGAGCAGCGTCGTGACGGGGGTCGCGTTCTGCTGCGGTGAGCGCGCCAGCAGCGGCGGGCGCCGATAGCGTGATCAGCGTGAAGCCGAAGCGGATTCTCCTGGTCGGGGCCGGCCACGTCGGTCTGTACGTCGCCCTGCGACTGCTCAAGAAACTGTCGCGCCGACGTGCTGAGATCGTCGTGGTCGACCCGCAGCCGCACATGACGTACCAGCCGTTCCTGCCGGAGGCGGCGGCCGGCTCGATCTCGCCGCGGCACTGCGTGGCCCCGCTGCGGCGGGTGCTGCGCGGCTGCGAGATCCTCGCCGGCTCGGTGACCCGGATCGAGCACTCCCGGAAGGTCGCTGTCGTGCAGCCGATCACCGGCCCGGCGCGGGAGCTGAGCTACGACGAGATCGTCGTCGCGCCGGGATCGGTGTCGCGTGCGCTGCCGATCCCGGGCCTGAAGGAGTTCGCCGTCGGGTTCAAGACCATCGGCGAGGCGATCTGGCTGCGTAACCACGTGCTGTCCAGCCTGGACATCGCCGCGGCCACCAACGACCCGGCCACCCGCCAACGGGCGCTCACCTTCGTCCTGGTCGGCGGCGGGTACGCCGGCATCGAGGCGATCGCCGAGCTGGAGGACATGGCTCGCGACGCCGTCAGGTACTACCCGGAGCTGCGGGCGGAGGACATGCGCTGGGTGCTGGTCGAGGCGACCCGCCGGATCCTCCCGGAGGTGGACCCGGACATGGGCGCCTACACAGTCCGACAGCTGCTTGAGCGCAAGCTCGACATCCGACTCGAAACCCGCCTCGAATCCTGCGTGGACGGTCACGTGGTGCTCTCCGACGGCGAGGAGTTCGACACCGACACGGTGGTGTGGACCGCTGGCGTCAAGCCGCACCCGATGCTCGAAGACACCGACCTGCCCCGCGACGACAAAGGCCGCGTCACCTGCCTGCCGACGCTGCAGGCAGTCAACGCCGACGGCGACGTGCTCGACGGCGCCTGGAGCGCCGGCGACTGCGCGGCCGTGCCGGACCTGACCGCCGACGACCCCGGCGCGCTGTGCTCGCCCAGCGCGCAGCACGCGGTGCGACAGGCGCGGCGGCTCGCCGACAACATCGTGGCGAAGCTCAAGGGCCGGCCGATCGTCGAGTACAAGCACAAGCACGCCGGCAGCGTCGCCAGTCTCGGGCTGCACCGAGGGGTAGCTCAGGTGTACGGGATCAAGCTGCGCGGCATCGTCGCGTGGTTCATGCACCGCACTTACCACCTCAGTCGCATTCCGACCTTCAACCGCAAGGTGCGCGTCGTGCTCGACTGGACGCTGGCTCTGCTCCTGCGGCGCGAGGTGGTCTCACTGGGACAACTGCATCAGCCGCGGGAGTCGTTCAGCGCGTACGCGCCGTCCGCGCGGCCACCGGCGAACGGGCGCGCCCCGTCGCCGGAGACGCGGTGACGCAGGGTAGCGGCGAGCGTGATTGTGACGCAGCGTTGTGCCAAATGAGGACCAGATCGGTGAATTGACAACGGTCTGTGCAGGCCGGAGCGGCCACGGCCCGTTACCGTAGACGAATGTCCTTCGGACCGCCTGGCAACGGGCGGTCCGAACGATGCGGTGCGCCCGGGTGGTGGAACAGGCATACACGGCCGCCTTAAAAGCGGCTGCCGAGAGGCTTGCGGGTTCGAGTCCCGCCCCGGGCACGAGCTTGTGGGCGGCCCCTCGGCAGGGGCGTTCTCGGCCATGCTGAGGCTCTGCTGAGACCCCGTTGGATCTCGGCGCCAGATCCTCGCCGGCAGCGGATAGGCTTTGGGCACATTGTGACTTGCCCGAGGAGGCAGCGTTGAAGAGCTCAAACATGGTGCTCGGCGGTCTCGCCGCGGGCGCGGCCCGCGGACAGACCGCCGCGTCGCCGTACGGCGCGCCACAGCAAGGTTACGGACAACCCGGATATCCGCCGGCGGCGCCGCCGCGGGTGAGCGGCGCGATGACGGTGGACGACGTGGTGGTCCGCACCATCGGACTACTGGCCCTGACCACCGCGACCGCTGCGGTGGCGTGGTTGATGCTGCCCGCAGAAGCCGTCGGCGTCGCGTTCTTCGGATCGATGATCGCGGGCCTCGTGCTGGTGCTGGCGATCTCGTTCATGCGGATCACCAACCCGTTCGTGATCGGGGCGTACGCCGTCGTGCAGGGAGTGTTCCTGGGCATCGGCAGCAAGTTCTTTGAGGCGCTCTTTCCCGGG
>WHSM01000327.1 GCA_009380105.1 Micromonosporaceae bacterium | reverse complement strand
GGGACGGCCGTGGCAACAGGGAACCCGGTGGAAGTCCGGGACTGCCCCGCAGCGGTGAGTGGGAACGGCCGCCGTCAACGAAGCACTGGATCCGCTGAGGGTCTGGGAAGCGACGGCCAGTAGGCGACCCCCGTGGTCACGCCCGCAAGTCCGAAGACCTGCCAGCGCGCCGCACGCCGACCGGCATGCGGCGGTCGGAGGCCGCGCGGGACGGCCGACGCCACAGCCCAACCTCGCGGCGTGTAGCGCCGTGGACCGGTGGCGTCCCCCTGCGTGCCCGACGACCCGTCGGTGAATGCCTGAGGAGGGGGACATGACGGTCACGCAGGACGAGACCACCGTGCCGGAGCAGCGCCGGCACGTCATGCAGGTCCGCAAACGCAACGGCGACATGGAGCCCGTCGACGTCGGCAAGATCGTCCGGGCGGTCGACCGGTGGGTCGCCGACCTCGACGAGGTGGACCCGCTGCGGGTCGCCACGAAGACGATCAGCGGCCTGTACGACGGGGCGACCACCGCCGAGCTGGACAAGCTGTCCATCCAGACGGCCGCCGAGCTGATCGGTGAGGAGCCGCAGTACTCGAAGCTGGCCGCTCGGCTGCTCGCCGCGTACGTGGACAAGGAGGTCCGCGGGCAAGGTGTCGCGAGCTTCAGCCAGTCCGTCCGGTACGCCTACGACCACGGCCTGATCGGGGACGACACCGCGGCGTTCGTGGCCCGCAACGCCCGCAAGCTCGACGACGCCGTCGACCTCGCCGGGGACCTGCGGTTCGAGTACTTCGGGCTGCGCACCGTCGCGGACCGGTACCTGCTGCGCCACCCGCAGACCCGGCTCGTCGTGGAGACCCCGCAGTACTGGCTGCTGCGGGTCGCCTGCGGGCTGTCGGAGAACCCCACCGAAGCGATCGGCTTCTACCGCCTGATGTCGTCGCTGGCCTACCTGCCCAGCTCGCCGACGCTGTTCAACTCCGGCACCCGGCACACCCAGATGTCGTCCTGCTTCCTGGTGGACTCGCCGCGCGACGAGCTGGACTCGATCTATGAGCGGTACCACCAGGTGGCGCGGCTGTCGAAGTTCTCCGGCGGCATCGGCATCTCGTGGTCGCGGGTGCGCGGCCGGGGCGCGCTGATCCGCGGCACCAACGGGAAGTCGAACGGCATCGTGCCGTTCCTCAAGACCCTCGACGCTGGGGTGGCCGCGGTCAACCAGGGCGGCCGGCGCAAGGGCGCCGCCTGCGTCTACCTGGAGCCGTGGCACCCCGACGTCGAGGAGTTCCTCGAGCTGCGCGACAACACCGGCGAGGAGTCCCGGCGCACGCACAACCTCAACCTCGCCAACTGGATCCCGGACGAGTTCATGCGCCGGGTCGAGGCGGACGCCGACTGGTCGCTGATCGACCCGTCCGACGCCCCGGAGCTGCCCGACCTGTACGGCGAGGCGTTCGACGAGGCGTACCGGGTCGCGGAGAAGAAGGCGGTGCGCACGGTCAAGGCCCGAGACCTGTACGGGCGAATGATGCGCACCCTCGCGCAGACCGGCAACGGCTGGATGACGTTCAAGGACCCGTCGAACCGGCTGTCCAACCAGACCGGCGCGCCGGGAAACACGATTCACCTGTCCAACTTGTGCACCGAGATCCTCGAGGTCAACTCGGACGACGAGACCGCCGTGTGCAACCTCGGCTCGATCAACCTCGGCGCGCACGTCACCGGCAACGGCGTCGACTGGGAGAAGCTGCGGGCAACAGTGCGCACCGCGGTCGGCTTCCTGGACCGGGTCATCGACGTCAACTACTACCCGTCCGCACAGGCCGCTGCGTCGAACCCGCGCTGGCGCCCGGTCGGCCTCGGCCTCATGGGGTTGCAGGACGCGCTTTTCACCCTGCGGCTGCCGTTCGACTCGGCCGAGGCCCATGAGCTGTCCACCCGGGTGCAGGAGGAGATTTTCCTGACCGCGCTGGAGACCTCGGCCGGCCTGGCCGAGCGGTTCGGCCCGCACCCGGTGCACGCCGAGACCCGCGCCGCGCGCGGCGACCTGCACCCCGACCTGTGGGGTGCGCAGCCCGCGCAGACCGATCGGTGGGACGCGGTGCGCGCCCGGATCGCCGAGCACGGCCTGCGCAACTCGCTGCTGGTCGCGATCGCGCCGACCGCGACGATCGCGTCAATCGCCGGCTGCTACGAGTGCATCGAACCTCAGGTCTCCAACCTGTTCAAGCGTGAGACCATGTCCGGCGAGTTCCTGCAGATCAACACGTACCTGGTACGCGAGCTGAAGGCGCGCGGGCTGTGGACGGCCGCGGTCCGCGAGCAGATCAAGCGGGCGGAGGGGTCCGTGCAGGGCATCGCCGACCTGCCGGCCGACGTTCGTGCGCTGTTCCGGACCGCGTGGGAGCTGCCGCAGCGGGCGCTGATCGACCTGGCCGCGGCCCGCGCACCGTACGTCGACCAGTCGCAGTCGCTGAACCTGTTCATGAGCGCGCCGACCATCGGCAAGCTGTCCTCGATGTACCTGTACGCCTGGAAGGCCGGGCTGAAGACCACCTACTACCTACGGTCGCGCCCAGCGACCCGCATCCAGCAGGCCACCGTCTCGGTCGCTTCCGCCGCCGCCGTCACGCCGGCCGTGGCGAACGACGAGGCGGTCGCCTGCTCCCTGGAAAACCCCAAGTCCTGTGAGGCCTGCCAGTGACCACCACGCACATGCTGCTCGATCCCGGCATGGACCTGACCCTGCGCCCGATGCGCTACCCGCACTTCTTCGACCGCTTCAAGGATGCGATCAAGAACACCTGGACCGTCGAGGAGGTCGACCTGCACTCCGACCTCGCCGACCTGGCCAAGCTCTCCCCCGCGGAGCAGCACCTGGTTAGCCGCCTCGTCGCCTTCTTCGCCACCGGCGACACCATCGTTGCCAACAACCTCGTGCTCAACCTCTACCAGCACGTCAACTCCCCGGAGGGCCGGCTCTACCTGTCCCGGCAGCTGTTCGAGGAAGCCGTGCACGTCCAGTTCTACCTGAACCTGCTCGACACCTACGTCCCGGATGAGCAGCAACGGTTCGAGGCGTTCGCGGCGGTGGAGAACATCCCGTCGATCGCCCGCAAGGCCGAGTTCTGCTTCAAGTGGATCGACTCGATCTTCGACCTGCGGGAACTGAGGACCCGCGATGACCGGCGGGCGTTCCTGCTCAACCTGATCTGCTTCGCCGCGTGCATCGAGGGGCTGTTCTTCTACGGCGCCTTCGCCTACGTGTACTTCCTGCGCTCGCGCGGGCTGTTGCACGGACTCGCCTCCGGCACCAACTGGGTGTTCCGCGACGAGAGCATGCACATGGCTTTCGCGTTCGACGTCGTCGAGACGGTCCGCGCGGAGGAGCCGGACCTGTTCGACGGCGAGGTGGAGCGGCAGGTCCGGGAGATGCTCGCCGAGGCAGTGGAGTGCGAGGTGCAGTTCGCCGCCGACCTGCTGGAGCAGGGCGTCTCCGGGATGTCACTCGCCGAGATGCGCGAGTACCTCCAGCACGTCGCCGACCGGCGGCTCGCCGTGCTCGGCATCGACCCGATGTACGGCAGCCGGAACCCGTTCGCGTTCATGGAGCTGCAGGACGTGCAGGAGCTGTCGAACTTCTTCGAGCGCCGCGTCTCCGCGTACCAGGTCGGCGTCTCCGGCACGGTGTCGTTCGACGACGACTTCTGATCGGGCAGGCACTGCCGCCCGCTACAGTGGCGGCAGTGCTGGTTCGCTCGCCGCGAGGCGGGCGTCGTAAGAGGGAACCCGGTGCGAAACCGGGACTGCCCCGCAGCGGTGAGTGGGAACGACCGCCGTCAGCGAAGCACTGGACCCGCACCGGGTCTGGGAAGCGACGGCCAGTAGGTGACCATCCGTGGTCACGCCCACGAGTCCGAAGACCTGCCCGCACCGCGCACACCACCGGTGTGCGCCGCCGGCGGTCCCTCGGGAGGGCCAGGGCGGAAGCCGGTACCTCGCCGTACCCTTCCTCCTCCCTCCCGTGCCCGCCGGGCACCTCGAGGGAAGGAACCCCGTTCGTGAGCAGCACCGCATTCGGGCAGAGCACCGTGCTCGGCTATCCGCGCATCGGCGCTAACCGGGAACTGAAGAAGGCCGTCGAGGCCTACTGGGCCGGGCGGCTCGACGCCGCCGGCCTGGCAAACACGGCCGCGGCCCTGCGGGCCGAGGTGTGGCAGACGCTGCACGACGCCCGGCTGGACGCGATCCCGTCCAACACGTTCTCCTACTACGACCACATGCTCGACACCGCCGTCGCCGTGGGTGCGGTTCCCAGCCGGTTCCGCCGGCTCGGCCTGTCAGATCTGGACACCTACTTCGCGATGGCGCGCGGCGTGGACGCCGAGCCCGCGCTGGAACTGACCAAGTGGTTCGCCACCAACTACCACTACCTGGTCCCAGAGATCGACCCGGACACCGCCTTCACCGCCGACCCGGGCAAGGCCCTGCGCGAGTACGCCGAGGCCCGCGCCCTCGGCATCACCACCCGGCCGGTGTTGGTCGGCCCGGCCACGTTCCTGTTGCTGGCGAAGGGCACCGACCCATTCGCCCGGCTGGACGACCTGGTCGAGACGTACGCCGAGATCCTCACCGCGCTGGCCCGCGCAGGCGTCGCGTGGGTGCAGCTGGACGAGCCCGCCTACGTCGCCGACCGCAGCCCGGCCGAGATCGACGCCCTGCGCCGCGCCTACACCCGGCTCGGCGAAGTCGAGCACCGGCCGCGCATCTTCGTCGCCACCTACTTCGGTGAGCTCGGCGACGCGCTGCCCGCGCTGCTGGACACCCCGGTCGAGGCGATCGGCCTGGACCTGGTCGCCGGGCCCGGCAACCTCCGGCGGCTGGCCGGGGCAGGCCCCCTGCGCGGCAAGACGATCGTCGCCGGCCTGGTCGACGGGCACAACATCTGGCGCACCGACCTGCGCGCGGCCGCGGTCACCGGCGCCACCGTCGCCGGACTCGCCGACCACGTCGCCGTGTCCACGTCCTGCTCGCTGCTGCACGTACCCGTCGACCTGACGGCCGAGACCACCCTGGACCCGGACCTGCGCGCCCGGCTGGCCTTCGCCCGGCAGAAGGTCGACGAGGTCGTCCTGCTCGGCCGCGCCCTGCGCGACGGCACCGCCGACCTGCCCGCGCCACGGCCGGCGGCACCCGCGGCGTGGCGCCGCGACGACGTCCGGG
>WHSM01000056.1 GCA_009380105.1 Micromonosporaceae bacterium | reverse complement strand
TCGGGGGGGCCGGGATCGCGGGCGGCGCCTGCGCCCGCGCGCTTCTGGGCCTCGGCGCCGAGGTGACCGTGATGGACCGGTCCGACTCCGAGCAGCTCGCCGCGTTGGCCGCGCTCGGGGCGCGCGTCGTGGTCGGCGACGAGCCGGATCCGGCGCTGCTGGAGCGGGTTGGCGAGGTGGTGGTCTCGCCCGGCTATCCGCCGTACCACCCGTTGGTCCTGGCCGCGCGGAAAGCCGGCCGTGAGGTCTACAGCGAGCCGGAGCTGGCGTGGCGGCTGCGTCGCCCCGGGCCGGCCGGCGCGCCGCCGCCGTGGCTGGCGGTCACCGGCACCAACGGCAAGACCACCGCCGTCACCATGCTGGAGGCGGTGCTGTCCGCCGCCGGCCTGCGCGCCGCGGCGCTCGGCAACATCGGCGAGCCGCTCGTCGACGCCGTGCTTCGCCCCCCGGCCGAGCAGCGCGAGGTGATCGCGGTGGAGCTGTCCAGCTTCCAGCTGCACTGGTCGGCGCGGCTGGCGCCGCAGGCCGGCGCGCTGCTGAACCTCGCGGACGACCACCTGGACTGGCACGGCGGGTTCGCCGACTACGCCGTTGCCAAGGCGAACGTGTGGCGCGCGCCGGCCGGGGTCGCGATCGGGAACCTGGACCACCCCCGGGTCGCGGCGCTGCTGGCCAACGCGCCGGGCAGGCGGGTCGGGTTCACGTTGGGTGAGCCGGGGCCGGGGCAGCTCGGCGTGGCCGGCGGGGCGCTGGTCGACCGCGCGTTCTCCGATGACAGCGCGGGCGTCGAGTTGAGCGCCGCGGATCGGGTCAGCCCGCCCGGCAGCCACAACGTGGCCAACGCGCTCGCCGCCGCGGCGCTCGCGCGGGCGCACGGCGTGCCGGCCGCCGCTGTCCGCGACGGCCTCGCCGGATACCGGCCCGCGCCGCACCGCAACGCGCTGGTGGCGGAGGTCGACGAGGTCGCCTACGTCGACGACAGCAAAGCCACCAACCCGCATGCCGCCCTCGGCTCGCTGCTGGCGTACCCCCGTGTGGTGTGGATCGCGGGCGGGCAGCTCAAAGGCGTCGACGTCGATGAGCTGGTGACCCGGGCAGCCGACCGACTGGTGGCAGTGGTGTTAATCGGGATCGATCGGTCACGCGTTGCCGAGGCGCTCGCGCGACACGCGCCGCAGGTGCCGGTGAGAGACGTCGCGCGCACCGATGATGGAGCCATGACGGAGGCGGTGGGCGCGGCGGCGGCGATGGCCCGCCCCGGTGACACGGTCCTGCTGGCGCCGGCGGCCGCCTCGTTCGACATGTTCCGCGGGTACGCCGACCGGGGTGAGGCGTTCGCCGCGGCGGCGGCCGGCCTGCGCGCCGCTCAGGGGTAGCACATGAGTGCTGACGCCAAGGTCGCGCCGCGGCGCTCGTCACAGCTCGTGTGGGGGCCGCTCGGCGCGCTGCGCGGGCTGCTGGGGCGACCGCTGGCCTCGTACTATCTGCTGCTCGCCAGCGCCGCGCTGCTGGTGGCGATCGGGCTGGTGATGGTGTTCTCCGCGACCAGCGTGCGGAACCTGGGGCACGGCAACGCGTTCGCCGCCGCGGCGCAACAGATCGCCTGGGCCGGCATCGGCCTGGTCGTGTTCTGGACGGCGCAGCGGCTGCCGACCCGCGCCTACCAGTCGCTCGGCCCGCCGTTGCTGCTGGTGAGCATGCTGCTGTTGGCCGTGCTGGCGATCTTCCCGGCCGGCTCAGCCGGGCCGTTCCGCACGTACCAGGGCATCTGGATGCAGATCGGAGGGTTGCACCTGCAGCCGTCCGAGATCGCCAAGATCGCCCTGGTGCTGTGGGGAGCCGCCGTGCTGGTTCGCAAGGGCCGCCAGATCTCTCGCTTCTCAGAGCTGGCGATGCCGCTGTTCCCCGTGGCGGGCCTGCTGCTCATCCTGGTCGGCCTGGAAGACCTGGGCAGCATGCTCGTGTTGCTGTTGATCTTCCTGGCGTTGCTGTTCGTGGTCGGGGTGCGATTCCGGATCTTCGCCGCGATGCTGGCGTTCGGGTTGGCCGGCGTGATCCTGTTGATCGCCGACAGGCCCTTTCGCCTGCGGCGGCTCAGCGTGTTCCTCGACCCGGCGTCCGATCCGATGGGAATCGGATACCAGCCGATGCAGGGTCTGTACGCGATCGCCGGCGGCGGCTGGTTCGGCGTCGGGCTGGGGGAGAGCCGCCAGAAATGGCTGTACCTGCCGGAGCCGCACAACGACTACATCTTCGCGATCATCGGTGAGGAGCTGGGCGTCGTCGGCTCCGTGGTGGTGCTGGCCCTGTTCGCGGTGCTCGCGTACTCGGGCCTGCGGATCGCGCGCCGGGTGGAGAACCCGTTCGCCCGGGTGGTCGCGGCGGCATGCACCATCTGGCTGGTGGGCCAGGCCGTGATCAACATCGGCGCTGTGGTGAGATTGTTGCCGGTGACCGGGTTGCCGCTGCCGTTCATCTCGGCCGGCGGCAGCGCGCTGGTCGTGGTGATGGCGGTGGTCGGCATGCTCGCCTCGTTCGCCCGCGCCGAGCCGGCCGCGGCGCGCGCCCTGCACGCCCGTCCGCCGGGCCGGTGGATGCGGATACTCTGGGCGCCGTTGCCGCCCCGGCCCCGGGGCCGGGGTTCGACTGGAGGACGCGCATGAGCGCAGTGCGATCGGCAGTGCTGGCCGGCGGGGGCACCGGGGGCCACGTCTATCCGCTGCTGGCCTTCGCCGACTGCCTGCGCCGTCACGACCCTGACATCCGGATCACCTGCCTCGGCACGCCGAAGGGCCTCGAGAACGAGCTGATCCCGCCGGCCGGCTACGACCTGCGCCACGTGCCCGCGCACCAGCTGCCGCGCTCCGTGAGCCTGGATCTGCTGAAGACGCCGCCCCGGATGTGGCGCGCGATGCGCGCTACCCGCGCCGTCCTCGACGAGGTCGCGGCCGATGTGGTGGTCGGCTTCGGCGGATACGTCGCGGTCCCGGCGTACCTGGCCGCGTGGCGGCGCCGTACGCCGATCGTGATCCACGAGGTGAACGTGCCGCCCGGCGTGGCGAACCGGCTCGGGATGCGCTTCACCCGAAACGTGGCGGTCGGTTTCCCGCACCAGCCGAAACAGGCGCCGGCGCTGGCCGGCGCCCGGGTGGTCGGGGTGCCGCTGCGCCGCGTCATCGCCGGGCTGGACCGCGCCGCGCGCCGGGCCGAGGCGCGCAAGCACCTCGACCTCGACCCGGACCGGCCGACGCTGTTCGTGTTCGGAGCGTCCCAGGGCGCCCGCACGGTCAACGTCGCGGCGGCCGGCGCGGCGAAGGCGCTGACCGACGCCGGCATCCAGGTGCTGCATCTGATGGGCGCCCGCAACGAGCCGGTGGAGATCCCTTCCGGTCTGAGCGCCCCGTACCGCACGTTGACCTATCTGGAGGAGATGGAGTTGGGGTACGCCGCGGCCGATCTCGTGCTGTGCCGGTCCGGCGCGATGACCTGCGCCGAGCTGGCGGCCGTCGGCCTACCGGCGGTCTACGTGCCCTATCCGCACTCGAACCGCGAGCAGTACCGCAACGCCTCGCCGGTCGTGGAGGCGGGCGGCGGGCTCCTCGTCGACGACTCCGAGCTGACCGCCGACTGGATCTCCGGGAACGTGATTCCGCTCGCCCGTGACCGCGAAAGGCTGGACGAGATGGGCGCCGCGGTCGCGGCGTACGGGCATCGGGACGGCGACGAGGCGTTGCGCGAGTTCATGCTGGAGGCGGTGGCACGGTGAGCGACACAGCGGACCTGGAGCGGCTCACCGCCGAGGATCTCGGCCGGGTGCACCTGATCGGGGTCGGCGGCGTCGGCATGAGCGGGCTGGCGCGGCTGCTGCTCACCCGCGGCGTCCCGACCTCCGGCAGCGAGCTGCATGACTGGCCCAGCCTGGTGGACCTGGCGGCGCTCGGCGGTGTGATCTACCGGCAGCACGTGCCGGAGAACCTCGACGGCGTCGACACGGTCGTCTACTCCACCGCGATCCCGCGCGACCATCTGGAGCTGGTCGAGGCGCGCCGGCGGGGTCTGCGGGTGCTGCACCGGGCCGAGGCTCTGGCCGTGGCGATGAACGGGCGCATGTCGATCGCCGTGGCCGGCACCCACGGCAAGACCACCACCACCTCGATGATCACGGTGATGCTGGAGCGGTGCGGCCTCGATCCGTCGTACGTCATCGGCGGGGAGATCTCGCAGGCGTCGTCGAACGCCAGGCACGGCGCCGGGGAGCACTTCGTCGCCGAGGCCGACGAGAGCGACCGGTCATTCCTGCTCTACCGGGCGCACGTCGGGATCGTGACCAACATCGAGGCCGACCACCTCAACACGTACGGGGACCTGGAGGGGCTGCGTCAGGGGTTCTTCGAGTTCGCGCGGCGGATCCGCCCCGAGGGGTTCCTGGTCGCCTGCGCCGACGACCCCGGGGCGCGGCAGTTGATCGAGCGGGCCCGCGACGCCGGTGTCACGACGCACACGTACGGTGAGTCGGCCGACGCCGACCTGCGCGTGTCCAAGCTCGCCACGGACGCGGCGGGAACCCGCTACCACGCCAGCCTCGACGGCGAGGAGTTGGGCGAGTTCTGGCTGCCGTCGCCGGGCCGGCACCTCGGGCTCAACAGCGCGGCGGCGCTGCTCACGGGGCTCAAGCTGGGCCTGTCTGCGAGCGACGTGGCCGAAGGACTCGCTGCGTTCCCGGGCGTGCGCCGCCGGTTCGAGCTCAAGGGCGAGGGCGCCGGGGTGCGGGTCTACGACGAGTACGCCTACCACCCGACGTCGATGACGCTGGCGCTGCAGACGCTGCGCGAGGTGGCGGGCGCCGGGCGGCTGATCGCGGTGTTCCAGCCGTACCGGGTGTACCGGACCCGCGACATGGAGGCTGAGTTGGCCGCGGCGCTCGGCGTCGCCGACATCGCGATCGTGATGGAGGTGTTCGGGCCGGGGGAGGCGCTGCAACCCGGCGAGGGCGGCGCCTCGCTCGTCGCGGCGACGCCGTTGCCGGACGAGCGGAAAGTGTTCGTGCCGGAGTGGTCCGACGTGCCGGCCGAGACAGTCGCCCGCGCGCGCCCCGGCGACGTGGTGGTGACGATGGGCGCGCCTCCGATCAGCTTGATGGGGGAGGAGTTGTTGGCGGCGCTGGGTGGCGATTCGGGTGAGCCGGGGCAATGACCGAGGGTGACGGCCGCCACGACGCTGGTTCGGCGTCGGCGACCCGCGAGCCGGGCGCGCCACGACACTGGCGGCTGGTGCGGGCCGGACGGGATGCGGTGTCACCGTCGACGCGTCAGTACGGGGCGCGCTCACCTCGCGGCCGGCGTCGGCTGGCGATCCGGTGGCTGGCCGTGGTCTCAGGCGTCGTCGTGGCGGGGATCTGCGCCTGGCTGGTGTACGGCACGAGCCTGTTCGCGGTGGCCGAGGTGCGCGTGCAGGGAGTCCGGCTGCTGAGCGGCGGCGAGGTGCGGCAGGCGGCGGCGGTGCGCGAGGGCGCGCCGTTGGCTCGCGTGGACACCGACGAGATCGGCCGGCGGGTGGGTCGGCTGGTGCCGGTGGAGCGGGTCGTGGTGGAGCGCGACTGGCCACACGCGGTGGTGATCCGGGTGACGGAGCGCACCGGGATGGCGGCTGTGCCGTCAGGCAAGAGCTTCGTGATCGTCGACCGTTTCGGCGTCGTGTTCGACGCGCGTTCCCGGCGGCCCCGGAACCTTCCGGTCGTGGAGTTGGCCGAGCCGGGGCCCGAGGACGTGACCACCCGCGACGCGCTGCGGGTGCTGGCGTCGCTGACGGACGAGCTGCGGGTGGTGCTGGTGAAGGTCTCCGCGCCGTCGCCGACCCGGATCACACTGCGTCTCACGAAGGGGCGCACGGTGGTCTGGGGCGACGCCGAGCAGAGCCGGAAGAAGGCCGAGGTGGCCACGGTCCTGCTCAAGCGGCCGGTGAAGGTGATCGATGTGAGCGCTCCGAACGTGGTCACCACGAGGTAGCCGGTCGCGTCCGCGCCGAGCGCCGCTCCCGCTTGGCCAGGCTCCTGGTGGTCAGACGGCGCACGACACGCCGGCCCGGGTCCTTGGTTACCCCCGGTCAGCCGCCTAACGTGCCGGACAAGGCACAGGTTGACATAACTATAACCCTCAACTTGAGGGTTAGGGTTTGTCGCTCGACAGGGGGAAGGCAGCGATGACACCTCCGCACAACTACCTGGCGGTCATCAAGGTCGTCGGCATCGGTGGCGGCGGCGTGAACGCTGTCAATCGCATGATCGAAGTCGGTCTCAAGGGCGTCGAGTTCATAGCGATCAACACCGACGCGCAGGCCCTGTTGATGAGCGACGCCGACGTCAAGCTCGACGTCGGCCGTGAGCTCACCCGGGGTCTCGGCGCTGGCGCCGACCCCGACGTCGGGCGAAACGCCGCCGAGGACCACCGCGACGAGGTCGAGGAGGTGCTCAAGGGCGCCGACATGGTCTTCGTGACCTGCGGCGAGGGCGGCGGCACGGGCACCGGCGGCGCGCCAGTGGTGGCGAGCAACGCCCGCAAGATCGGCGCTCTGACCATCGGCGTGGTGACCCGCCCGTTCTCGTTCGAGGGCAAGCGGCGTCAGATGCAGGCCGAAAACGGCATCGATGAGCTCCGCAACGAGTGCGACACGCTGATCGTCATCCCCAACGACCGGCTGCTGCAGCTCGGCGACCGCAACATGAGCATGATGGACGCCTTCCGCCAGGCCGACCAGGTGCTGCTCTCCGGTGTCCAGGGCATCACCGACCTGATCACCACGCCTGGTCTGATCAACCTGGACTTCGCCGACGTGAAGAGCGTGATGAGCGGCGCCGGCTCCGCTCTGATGGGCATCGGCGCCGCACGGGGCGACGACCGCTCGGTGGAAGCGGCGCAGGCGGCGATCTCCAGCCCGTTGCTGGAGCAGAGCATGGACGGCGCCCGCGGCGTGCTGCTCTCCATCGCCGGCGGCTCGGATCTGGGCCTTTTCGAGATCAACGACGCGGCCCAGCTCGTCACGGACGCCGCGCACCCCGAGGCGAACATCATCTTCGGCGCGGTGATCGACGACGCGCTCGGCGACGAGGTCCGCATCACGGTGATCGCCGCGGGCTTCGACGGCGGTCAGCCGCAGTACCGCCCGGCCGACCCGCCGCGCAAGTCGACCATGCACGCCGAGCCTCCGACCCAGGGACACCCGCCGCGACCGGCGGCGCCGGCCGACAACGGTCACTCACGCCGAGTGCTCTTCGACGACGTGGACGTCCCGGACTTTCTCAAGAACGGCGCGTGAGCAGCGAGGACCGGCGAGCCGAGCTGGCGGCGAGGCTGGCCAAGGTGCGGGCGAGGATCGTCGCCGCGTGCGAGGATGCCGGGCGCAGCCGTCAGGAGATCACGCTGATCGCGGTGACCAAGACCTTCCCCGCCAGCGACGTGGCGGCCCTCGCCCGTCTCGGCGTGCGCGACGTGGGGGAGAACCGTGACCAGGAGGCGGCGCTCAAAGCCGTGGCGGTCGCGGCCTCGGGCGTGGACGTGCGCTGGCACTTCGTGGGCCAGTTGCAGAGCAACAAATGCCGGTCGGTCGCGACGTACGCCGACATGGTGCACTCGGTGGACCGGCTCAGCCTGGTGACCGCGCTCGACAAGGCGGCAGCGAGACGGGGCCGGCCGCTGGACGTGCTGGTCCAGGCGTGCCTGGACCCGGACGACGGGCCGAAGCGCGGCGGCCTGCCGGTCCCGGAGCTGCCGAGCCTGGCCGCGGAGGTCGCGGCGCGGGACGGCCTGCGGCTCGTCGGCGTGATGGCGGTGGCGCCGCTGGGCGCGGACCCGGCGCCGGCGTACCGTCGTCTGGCAGAGGCCTCCGGGCGGCTCCGGGAGACGTACCCGGAGGCGGCGGTCGTCTCTGCCGGCATGACGGGTGACTTTGAGATCGCTATCCGTCACGGCGCGACACACCTTCGGATCGGCAGCGCGTTGCTCGGTGGAAGGCCGCCGCTCGGGTAGCGTGAGATAAAGCACCGAATTACATCGGTGTGTTTCTGCCTCGGGGGCGCGCCGCGCAGGTGGTGGAGACACACGAAGGCGCGACGGGAGGGAGCCGCCCAATGGGCGCAATGCGCAAGGCCGGTGTGTGGCTCGGCCTCATCGAGGACGATGAGGACCGGTACGCCGACGACGATCGGCGCTACGCCGACCGCGGCTACGGCGACCGGTACGCCGACGACGGCTACGACGACGAGTTGCTCGACGACGAGCCGGTGCTGTCGCGCGGCCGTTCCGACTCCCGCGGCGACTCCAGGGGCAGCGTACGCCCGCTCGGACGGGCGCCGGTGTCGGGTCCCATGACTCAGGACAATCTGGCGCTGGCGCCTCAGGTGCAGCTCCGCGAGCGCGCTGTGGCGGCCTCCGACGAGGGTTACCGGATCACCACGTTGCACCCGACCACGTACAACGAGGCGCGGACGATCGGCGAGCACTTCCGCGAAAGCGTGCCGGTGATCATGAACCTGTCCGAAATGGACGAAGCGGACGCCAAGCGGCTGGTGGACTTCGCGGCCGGCCTCGCCTTTGGCCTTCGGGGTACCATCGAGCGGGTGACCAACCGGGTCTTCCTGCTCTCGCCGGCCAACGTCCAGGTCACCGCGGAGGACAAGGCCAAGATCGCCGAGGGTGGGTTCTTCAACCAGAGCTGAAGGCGAGGACACCCATCCGGTGGACGTGCTGTTGCAGATTCTCTACCTGTGTCTGTACTTCTTCTTCCTCGCTCTTCTTGCCCGACTTGTCCTGGAGTATGTGCTGATGTTCGCTCGGAGGTGGCAACCGGGCAGGGGGGCAGGAGCGGGCATGGAACTCGTGTGGAGCGTCACTGATCCGCCCCTTAAGGCGTTGAGGCGAGTGTTGCCCCCGCTTCGCATTGGTACGGTGAGCCTAGATCTGGCCTTCGTGGCTTTGTTGATAGTCGTGTTCGTGCTAATGAGCGTGGTAGCAGGGGCACTGCCCGGCCGCGAGTTGACCTGAGGAGTTTCAATGCCGTTAACGCCGGCCGACGTTCACAACGTCGCGTTCAAGAAGCCTCCTATCGGCAAGCGGGGGTACGACGAAGAGGAAGTTGACGCGTTCCTCGATGAGGTGGAGCGCGAGCTCGCTCGCCTGATCGAGGAGAACAACGAGATACGGTCCGGCCGTGGCGCGCCGGCGGCGGGGCCCGGCGCCGACCAGCGACTCGTGGCCGAGAACAACGAGCTGCAGGCGCAACTGGAGCGGGTGCAGCACGAGAAGGCAGCCGCCGACCAGGCCGCCCGCCAGATGCAGGACGAGCTGGAGCAGGTCCGGCAGGCAGGCGGAGTCCCGGCCAGCGATCCGGGCGGCGAGCAGCAGGCGCTGCGCGTGCTGATGTTGGCCCAGCGGACCGCCGACGACCACGTCGCCGACGCGCGTCGCGAGGCGGACAAGCTGCTCGCGGACGCCCGCGCCAAGGCCGAGGAGGTCACTCGCGAGGCCCGCACGAAGGCGGAGGCTCTGGAGCGCGACGCCCGCACCCGCCACACTGAGGCGATGGGCGGCCTGGAGGCGAAGCGCTCGGCGCTGCAGAAGCACATCGAGGAGCTCAAGGCGTTCGAGCGCGAGTACCGCACTCGCCTGAAGGCCTACCTGGAGAGCCAGCTGCGGGATCTGGAGGGCCGCACGCAGGGCATCGAGGGCGAAGTGTCGCGCAACGGCGACGCCAACCGCCAGACGTCCGGCGGTCCCGGGCTCGCCGCGGCGGGCCTCGGGTCGTACTCGGGGGGTCGCTCTGGCCTGGGGATGGCGCCAGCGGACGGGACCGCCGGGCGCTAGTCTCTCAGTCGAGATCCTTAACCCCTCATAGATCTGGGTAGTTGTGATTGTTGGCAGCCTGGTATTGATACTGTCGGCGGCCGGCCTGCTGGCGGGCGGCCTGATCCTTGGCTCTGACTGGCTGCTCGCCGGCTCCATAGTGGCCAGCTTGTTCGCCGCCGCGTTGCTCTACTTCGGGGCGCGTCAGAGCGCGTCGGCGCGGAGACTTGAGCGCGCCGCGATCGACGACGAGGCCTGGGAAGACGAGGAGGGTGACGACGGGGAGGGTCGCCCTTGGGGGGCGCGGCGAGGCGCCGACCCGGAGTTCGAGCAGGCGGAGGGCGGCGCCGGTCCGAACATCGAGCGGCGGTCGGCCGAGGACGTCCGGTCCGAGTTCGAGCAGCGGGTTCAGCACGACGCCCGGTCCGAGTTCGGCCCCGCTGCGGCGGGATCGGCAGAGGCGCCCGCCGATCCCGGGACTCCTGCCGGCTCAGCGGCGGTCGACGAGCAGACGCAGACGTCCCGCATCCAGCGGATGTACACGAACACCCGCGCTGGGTTCGGCCGTTATCCCACTGACTCCAAAGGTTCCCTGCTCGATCGCGAGGAGCCGACCGTCGACAGCGGGCCGGTCTTCAGCGAACCCGGTCCCGGCGAGCCCGCCGACGTGGATGCGGCGCCTGGCCTGGCGGACTTCGGCCGACCGGATCGAGGGCAACCCGCTTTCGGCCAACCCGAACCAGCCCAGCCCGACGTGGCGCAGCCCAGTCACCTGGACCAGGCCGCTCACCTGGACCAGGCCGGCCAGCCCGACCAGTGGCGCACCCGGCCTCCGGCGGAGTCCGGCAGCGGCGAGCAGCCACGCGACGGCGTCGGCGTCGTCCCGCCGTCGGGGCGCGCCGGGGAGCACGCGCCTGTCATGGGCCGTGAGCCGGAGCCGGAGCCGCAGCCGCAGCAGGAGTGGGTCGGCGGTGGCGTCGACGAGGAAGATCCCAAGGACGAGCCCCCGATTGAGCGCCGGCCGGCGCGGGTGGCGGCCGCTGCGGCGCGCGTCGAGACCGATGTCTTCGTGATCGACGGCCGTCCGCGCTACCACGTGGCCGGCTGCGTGCACCTGCTCGGCCGGGACTCCGAGCCGCTGCCCGCCGCGGAAGCGGTGGAGTTGGGCTTCACGCCGTGTGGGTTGTGCGAGCCGGACAGCGCCCTCGCCGCTGACGCCGCGGACAACGCCCGTCGCTGACAGCCGCCCTGCTCGGCGACTCGCCGTGGATTTCGCTGCTGTGCTCGGGGTGCTCCGGGCAGGATAGACGCGTGCCGAGTCCCCGTGAGCGCCCGCCGGAGGCAGTGACGGTGCCGGTGCGTGTGCGGCCCGACGCCTCCCGTGTCAAGGTCGGCGGGCGATACGACGGGCCACACGGGCCAGCCCTCGTCGTCGCGGTCACGGCGCCGCCTGTGGACGGCAGGGCCACCGACATGGCGCTGCGCGCGGTGGCCAAAGCGCTGGGGGTGCGCGCTTCCGCCGTCACGCTCCGCGTCGGGGCCGCCAGCAGGGACAAGGTGCTCACGGTCACCGGTCCGTCGACGGAGCTGGCCGAGCGAGTCGCTGAGCTGCTCGGCGGCCGCGCATGAGCAGCCGGGCGGCAGGCGCGGCGTGACCGGACAGTTCGACCTCGCCCTCTTGATCGGCGCCAGCGTGCTGCTGGTGGCGGTCGCCGCCGTGCGGCTGTCCACCCGCCTCGGCCTGCCCAGCCTCCTGGTCTATCTGGCGCTCGGGATGGCGCTCGGCGAGGCGGGCATCGGGATCCGGTTCGACGACGCGGACCTGGCGCGCGCGCTGGGCTTCGCCGCGCTCATCGTGATCATCGCCGAGGGCGGCCTGACGGCGCGATGGAGCACCTTGCGGCGAGCGCTGCCGTTGGCGAGCGCGTTGGCGACGTTCGGGGTGGCGATCAGTGTCGCGGTGGTGGCGGGCGTGGCGCACTACGGGCTCGGCCTCGACTGGCAGTTGTCCCTCTTGTACGGCGCCGTGCTGTCCCCGACGGACGCGGCGGCGGTGTTCTCGACGCTGCGCCGCCTGCGGCTGCGTCCGAGGCTGGTGGCGGCGCTGGAGGCGGAGTCGGGGCTCAACGACGCGCCGGTGGTCCTGCTGGTGGTGCTGATCTCCACCGGCGCGCTCTGGGAGCGTCCGCCGGCGCTGCAGCTGGCGTTCATCGGATACGAGCTGGCGGCGGGCGCTGTGGTGGGCGTCGCCGTGGGAGCCGCGGGAGCCTGGGCGCTGCGACGCGCGGCGCTTCCCGCCTCGGGGCTGTATCCGCTGGCGGCGGTGGGCCTCACGGTGCTGGCGTACGCGGCCGGAACGGTGCTGCACGCCTCGGGGTTCCTCGCGGTGTACGCCGCGGGAGTCCTGCTGGGCAACGCCCGGCTGCCGCACCGCCGGGCGGTGCTCGGCTTCGCCGACGGGCTGGCGTGGAGCGCGCAGATCGGGTTGTTCGTGTTGCTGGGCCTGCTGGTGTCTCCGGCGCGGCTGCTGGAGGCGCTGTTGCCGGCGTTGGCGATCGGCCTCACGCTGGTGCTGCTCGCCCGGCCGCTCTCGGTCGCCGGGTGCACCCTTCTCCCGGGCACAGGGCCGGTGCTGGGGTGGCGGGAACAGGCGTTCCTGTCGTGGGCCGGCCTGCGGGGCGCCGTCCCGATCGTGTTCGCGACCATCCCGCTCTCGACCGGGTTCGCCGACGGCAGCCAGCTATTCGATGTGGTGTTCGTGCTGGTGGTGATCTTCACCCTGCTGCAGGGGACCACCCTGCCGAGCGCCGCGCGATGGTTGCGGGTCACGGCGCCGGCGGAGCCTGCCGAGTTGACGGTGGAGTCGGCGCCGTTGGAGGACGCGGGCGCGGACCTGCTGCACCTGGACGTCCCGTCCAACTCGCGGCTGATCGGAGTGTACGTCGACGATCTCCGCCTGCCGCGGGGCGCGGTGGTGACGTTGGTGACCCGCGAGGGCAGTCGGTTCGTGCCCAGCGCGCACACGAGGCTGCGCGCTGGCGACAGCCTGTTGATCGTGACCACCCCGGACTGCCGCGACGAGGCGGAGCGGCGGCTGCGGGCGATCAGCAGATGGGGGCGGCTCGCGGCGTGGCGGCGTCGGGGCGGAGAATCGGGTATACCGATATAAAGTGTGTAATTCGGATATTCTAGTGCCAGTGTGCCGTAGCTGTTCGTGACGGCGCTGTGAAGAAAGCCGTACGCGTGGCGCATTGTCGCCGGCTGGCGGGGTACGTATCCTTAACCATTCCGGAGTGCGTGGCAGGCGGGCCGCGCGCCCGTTTTGCATATGTGTGGGGAGTTGCGATGGCCGAGCGGGCGAGCGCTGCGCGGAAGGCCACATCCAAGACGGCGGCGCAGAAGAGCAAGACCGGGCAGCGCTCGGCCACCAAGAAGGCCGGGGCGACGGCGAAGTCATCCGCGAAGACCGCCGCCAAGCCAACCAAGACGAGCAAAGCCGCCAAGACGACCAGAGCCGCCAAGACGACCAGAGCCGCCAAGACAACCAGAGCCGCCAAGACGACCAGAGCCGCCAAGACGACCAGAGTTGCCAAGGCCACGAAGGCCGCTGGCGCCGCTGCCAAGCGCGCGACCAGGGAGGAGAAGGCGATCACCAGATCAGCCGAGGCGAAGCCGACCCGCTCCGCCGCAGACATGAAGAAGATCCGGGCAGCGCTGACCGAGCGCCGCGATGAGTTGCGCGCGGAGTACGAGCAGACCCTCGCCGAGATCGCGGACCTGCAGCGCGAGCGGCTCACCGACTCAGCGGGGGACGACCAGGCGGACACCGGGACCAAGACCTTCGAGCGTGAGCAGGAGATCTCACTCGCCAACGGGATCCTGGAGCGGATCAACCAGGTGGAGCGCGCTCTCGAGCGCGTCGCCGAGGGCAACTACGGCAGCTGCGAGCGGTGCGGCGACCCGATTCCGGTCGAGCGCCTCGCCGCGTTCCCGTCGGCCACCCTGTGCATCCCGTGCAAGCAGCTTGAGGAACGACGCTGACAACTGACGACACGGCGCAGACCCCCCGGGAGGCGGTGGCTGGCGAGGTGAAGCGGGCCAACTCGGGCCCGGCCGAGCCGCCCGCCGCGGGCAGTGGGCGTCACGCGCTCGCGTGGTTCGCGGCGGCGGCGCTGTCCACGCTGCTCGTCGACCTCGCCAGCAAGGTCGCCGCGGTGTCCGGGCTGGAGGGCCGTGAGCCGCTTCGGCTGCTCGGCGGCGCTGTCTACCTGGCGCTGACCCGCAACAGCGGTGCGGCGTTCAGCCTGGGCAGTGGATACACCGTGGTGCTCACGGCGATCGCCATCGTGGTGATCGCCGTCATCTGCTGGATCGCGCGGCGGCTGCGGTCGGCGCCGTGGGCGCTGTCGCTGGGCCTGATCCTGGGCGGGGCGGCGGGCAACCTGGTGGACCGGCTGTTCCGCGCGCCGGGGCCGTTCCAGGGCGCCGTGATCGACTTCATCAGCGTCTTCGACGAGTCCGGCGGCGTCTGGCCGGTGTTCAACCTGGCGGACTCGTGCCTGGTGATCGGCGTGGCGCTCGCCCTGTGGCTGGAGTTGACCGGCCGCCGGATGGACGGGTCACGGGTGCGACACTCGGAGCATGACGACTGAACCTCCTGGGACCAGGCGATCCGTCCCGGCCAGCAACGAGCGGTCCCAGGAGGTTCACATGAGCGCCAGTCCGCAGCCGGGTCAACTCCGCGAGCTGCCGGTGCCCGACGGCCTGGAAGGTGACAGGGTCGACCAGGCCGTGGCGCGCCTGTTCGGGCTGTCCCGCACCGCGGCGGCCGCCCTGGTGCAGTCCGGTGACGTGCGGCTCGATGGCGCGGCGCCTTCGAAGTCGGACCGGGTCTCGGCGGGCGCCTGGCTGGAGGTGTCGCTGCCGTCGCCGCAGGGCGCCCCGGCCGCGCCGGAGCCCCGCGCCGTGTCCGGCCTGGCCGTGCTCTACAGCGACGACGACATCGTGGTGGTCGACAAGCCGGTGGGAGTCGCCGCGCATTCCAGCCCAGGGTGGAGCGGCCCGACGGTGATCGGCGGGCTGGCCGCGATGGGCCATCGGATCGCCACGAGCGGCGCCGCCGAGCGGCAGGGCGTGGTGCACCGGCTGGACGTCGGCACCACGGGCGTCATGGTCGTGGCGAAGAGCGACGTGGCGTACAGCCGTCTGAAGCGGGCTTTCAAGGAACGCGAGGTGGACAAGCGCTACCACGCCGTGGTGCAGGGGCATCTGGATCCGCTGCGGGGCACCGTCGACGCGCCGATCGACCGTCATCCCCGGCACGATTACCGGTGGGCTGTGGTCTCCGGAGGGCGGCCGAGCGTCACCCATTACGACACGATCGAGGGTTTTCCGGCCGCGAGTCTGGTGGGTGTCCGATTGGAGACAGGTCGTACCCACCAGATCCGGGTGCACTTCTCCGCGATGCGGCATCCGTGCGTGGGAGATATGACATATGGGGCAGATCCCACCCTCGCCAAGCGGCTCGGCTTGGAGCGGCAGTGGCTCCACGCCCGCTCTCTCAGCTTCGAACATCCCACAACGGGTGCGTACGTAGAGTTCTCCAGCGACTACCCTGATGACTTGGCCCACGCGGTCGACGTGCTGCGCGGCGCCGACTGAGCATTTTGTTGCCGGGGAGGAGCGCTTGGGCGTCTGGGATCTGACCCGACGGCTGGACCAGGCTGTCCTGCCCCATCTCGCGCGCGCCATCACGTGGTGCACGCGGGGGGCGGTGCGGCGCCGGGCGCTGGTGGGCGCAACAGTGTGCGCGTCGGCCGGGCTGCTCGTCGCGTCTGTCTGGGCGGCGCACGAGCCGTTGCCTCGTGACGACCCGGCGAGCGTCGTGCGGGTGGGCATGGAGCGGGGGCAGTCGCCCGGCGCGTACGCCCAGGCGGCCGGCCAGAAATTGGAGCAACTCGGCGACCGGGCCGGTGAGACGTACGCTTTGGTCTCCTTCAGCGCCTATCTGGCATCCGATCGCCTCGTGGGCGCCATTTCGGAGATGTCCACTTATCGGGTGCACGCGCGCGCCTGGATTCCACATGGCGACACAGATGTGGTGGAGATCACTGTAAATCCGAGGTCGAGCAATGTGGGGGCAGCGATGCGCCAGATCGCCGACCGCAAGGACGAGCAGGCTCGGACGTACCGC
>WHSM01000013.1 GCA_009380105.1 Micromonosporaceae bacterium | reverse complement strand
CCTGGCCGGCGATCAGGGGGAAGTGGTGCGGGGAGCGGCCGGCGAGGTCGCTGGCCAGCACCATCAGGACTCCGCGCGCGGCCAGGAACGCGGCCGCCGCGAGCAGCGCGCCGCCCGGCCCGAACGCCGAGCGCGCCCACACCAGCGGCCAGGCGCCCATCACCGCGAGGATGACGACCTGGGACACCATCGGGAACTGCGGCACCCCGATGTCGAACTCCATCAGGAACGCGCCGACCCCCAGCAGCCACCACAGCGGGTACTGGAACTCCAACGCCTTCATGCCCCGGCCGTGGGCGCCGGTCTGACGCGCCTCTGCGGCGAGCACGGCGGCTCCGAGCACAGCGGTGACCGCGCCGCCGACCATCAGCACGTGCGTGGGGCCCCAGAGCGTGACGTCCTGACCGAAGAAGCGGTGCCAGACGTCGTCGAGCGGGAACCCGAGCAGCGCGAACGCGCCGGACAGGGTGATCAGCACGCTGCCGTACGGGACGCGCCAGTCCCGCCGCAGCCGCACAGTGCGCCGGGGCAGCGGGTCGGAGGCCAACCCCGCGCTGAGCAGCCCGGAGGCGAAGACGCCCAGGAGGCCGAACAGGATCAGGTAGTGCGCGGGGTTCGCCAGCGGGCCCTCGTCGCGGCCGTAGTCCACGTGGTACGGCACGTCCCAGTAGACGCCGACACCGGCGGAGAGCAGCGACGCGAACAGCGTCAGCGACGGCAGCGCCAGCCAACGGGGCGCGCCGAAGCGGCTGCCCACCTCGTCGGCGAGCCGGCCGACCACGGCGTGGTTGCCGCGGCGCTCAGCCAGCACGGCGATGAGCACGGGCGTCAGGAATGTCAAAGAGATCAGCGCGGCGATCGCCACCTGCAGCAGCGGCGCCCCGCCCGCGGGATTCTCATGTGCCATGAACATGGTGATATGCCCCTTAGAACACGTTAGTACGACAACGTGTAGTCGGCCGGCTTGAGTCGCCGGGTGCGCCACCAGTACGAGAACGTGTAGCTCGGCCACAGCGTGCGGTTCTTGCCGTCGGCGTCGACGTACCAACTCGTGCATCCGCCCTTGGCCCAGACGGCGTGGGACAGCCGCTGCTGCACGGCGTCGTTGAAGCGGGCCTGCACGCCGGTCCGAACCTCAAGGGAGCGAGCCCCGGCGCCCTCCAGCAGTTTCAATGCCTGGGTGATGTAGCGGGTCTGCGCCTCGGCCATGAAGACCATCGAGCTGTGGCCCAGGCCGGTGTTGGGGCCGAGCATCAGGAACAGGTTCGGGAAGCCGGCCACGGTCGCCCCGAGATACGCTTCGGGCCCTTCGCTCCACGCATCCTGGATCTTCACGCCGTCCCGGCCGGTGATCCGCAGGTTCTCGAAGCCGCTGCAGCCGGTGCCGTAGATGATCACGTCGGCTTCGTGCTCCGCCCCGTCCGCGGTGACGACGCCGCGCTCGGTGACCTCCTTCAGGCCGTGGGTCACGACGCGCACGTTCTCCCGCGCGAGCGCCGGGTAGTAGTCGTTGGAGATCAGGATCCGCTTGCAGCCGACCGCGAAGTCGGGGGTGAGCGCGCGCGCCAGCTCAGGGTCCTTGACGTGACGCTTGATGTGCTGCCTGCCGATGAGTTCGAACGCCTTCATCGCCCGGGGGTGCAGCATGCCGAGCACGCGCAACTCGTTGCGCCAGTAGATGCTGTGGCGGTAGAGCCGCTGCAGGATCGGCAGGGCCCGGTAGAGCCGCTGCTCGGTCGGCCGGATCGCGCGGTCCAGCTTCGGCATCACCCAGGCGGGCGTGCGCTGCACGAGCGTCAGCTCGGCGACCTGGTCGGCGATCGCGGGGACGAACTGGATCGCGCTGGCGCCGGTGCCGATCACGGCGACGCGCTTTCCGGTCAGGTCGCAGTCGTGGTCCCACTCGGCGGAGTGGAACGCCCTGCCCTCGAAGCGCTCCATGCCGGGCACGTCCGGGTGCAGCGGCTGGTGCAGCGGCCCCTGGGCGAGCACCACGGCGTTGGCGGTGATCAAGCCACCATCACCGGTCTCGACTCGCCACAGGTCGGTCTCGTCGTCGTACTCGGCGCTGGCGAACTCGGTGTTGAACCGGATGTGCCGGCGCAGGCCGTGTTTCTCCACGCAGCTTCGCAGGTAGTCGGCGATCTCCTGCTGCGGCGCGAACATCCGCGACCAGCGCGGGTTCGGCTCGAAGGAGTACGAGTAGAGGTGGGACTGCACGTCGCAGGCGCACCCGGGGTAGGTGTTCTCGCGCCACGTGCCGCCGACGTCGGCAGCCTTCTCCAGCACCACGAAGTCGTCCACGCCGTCCTTGGCGAGCTGGATGGCGAGGGCCAGCCCGGAGAACCCCGTGCCGACGATGAGCACCGAGGCCGGTTGTCGCGTGACGTCGATCATTCGGGGCGCCTTCCGCTGTCGCGGTCGTGGTAGCTGGTGTTGACGGCCAGCAAACTTACTTTTGGTAATATACTTGAAGTAACTTGATGCCGAAAGGGGTGTAGGCTCCACCGCATGGCGAGCCCAGCCGAACCTGGGGGAAAGGCGACGCGCCGGCGACGCATGCCGCGGGCCGACCGAGAGCGGCAGATGCTCGAAGTCGCCGAGCAGGTCTTCGCCGAGCGCGGCTATCAGGACGCGTCGATGGAGGAGATCGCCCGCCGCGTCGGCGTCACCAAGCCGATGCTGTACGCCTACTTCGGCTCCAAGGAGGGCCTGCTCCGCGCCGCTGTGATCAAGATCCGCACGGATATGAC
This sequence comes from Micromonosporaceae bacterium, assembly GCA_009380105.1. Lineage (GTDB taxonomy): Bacteria > Actinomycetota > Actinomycetes > Mycobacteriales > Micromonosporaceae > WHSM01. The sequence goes on along the minus strand of WHSM01000013.1, from coordinate 22,789 downwards.
CGCGCACGTCATGCGGTGCGTCGCCGAGGCCACGTCGCCGCGGGACATGTTCTGGCGCGGGGTGCTCGGCTACCACGAGTTCGTCGCGGAGCATCAGCAGGGTTGGGCGGTGGTGCGTGAGGTCGGCGCGCGTTCGCTCGCCGAGCAGGTCGAGGTGGTACGCCGCGACCTGTCGCGCCTGATCGCCGACCTGGTCGGCGCCCACGTTCCCGAGACGCCCGAGGTGGAGCGCGAGGCGCTCGGCGAGATCGTCGTCGGCGCCTGCGAGCGAGCCGAGTTGTGGCGCCAGGGCCGCGCCGACGTCACCCCGCAGCAGGCCGCCGAGTACGTCATGCTCGCGTTCTGGCCCGGTCTGCGGGCCCGGGCCGCGGACTACGGCGTCGATCTGGACCAGCGGAAGTCCGAGCTCTCCGTCTGACGACGGTCGGGAGTTGCTGTCACCTCGCCGTGCGCTAACCGCGCCTCGCCGTGCCCTCAAAGTCGCTTCTGACGTGACCGAGGCTGAGTAGGTAATGGGGCAGTCCTTGCGAGACTCGCGGTTTGTCCGGTTTCGGGTAACGGTCGTTATATTGGGAATTAACGAAACAGACACACCCAGCGCCGAATCCTGGCGACGACCGACAGACTGCACACGCGACGCCGCACAACGACACACGGACCTACCGACTGGGCAGCGACGACAACGGCTGGGAAGGGTGGGTGGCCATGGCCGCGAAGGTGGTGGTGCAGCTCCGTACGGAAGTCAGCCGGGAAGCCCGGATGGCGCACCTCTTAGCGCAGATGTTCGTCAAGCCTGTGGTCGCCACCTGGCCCATGACCTCATGGGGAATCCGGGTGGCGAACTTCTTGGAGCGGGCCCTGCTGCAACGGCCTGCGCCACGCTGGGCGACCGTGGAACCTGTGCTCTTCGACGGCTTCGAAGCCGAGTGGGTGCGCGCTGACAACGCCGCCGACGACGGGGCCGTGCTCTACTTCCACGGCGGCGCGTTCATGGTCTGCGGCCCCGGCACCCACCGACCTGCCGTCGCCCGGATCTCCCGCGCCGGCGGCCTGCCGGCGCTGTCCGTGGAGTACCGGCAGCTCCCGGCGGCGCCGCTGGCCGGCTCGGTGGCCGACTGCCTGACGGCGTACCGGTGGCTGTTGGACGAGGGTTACGACCCGCAGCGGATCGTCTTCGCCGGTGACTCCGCGGGCGGGCAGTTGGCCTTCACCACCGCGTTGCGCGCCGTCGCGGAGGGCCTGCCGCGCCCGGGCGGGCTGGTGGCGATCTCACCGTGGCTCGACCTTGACTGCGAGACGAAGCTGACCCACCCGAACAGCCGGCGCGACGCGTACGCGCCTGCGAAGCGGCTGCGGCCGCTGGTGAAGCTGCTGGTCGAGGACGCGGCCGCGGTCGACCCGCTGCTCTCGCCGGTCAACTGCGACCTGTCGGCGCTGCCGCCCGCGCTGTTGATCGCCGCCGAAGGCGAGATGCTGCGCTGCGACAGCGAGCTGATGGCCGAGCGGCTCGCCGCCGCCGGAGTGCCGTGCGTGCTGCAGCTGTGGGAAGGCCAGATGCACGCGTTCCCGATCATGGTCGGCCTGTTCCCGGAGGCCGGCCAGGCGATCCGAGAGGTCGGAGCCTTCGTGCGGCGCCGGGTAGCGGCCAGCGTCCCGTCTTTGCGCGAGGCCTCCTGAGGGCCGGGCTGGGTTCGAGCCTCCAAGATCACTGACCCCCCGGTCATGGGCGGTCGGGGAGCAGCAGGCTCACGTCGCCGAACTCGTGCCACAGGTACCGCCGGTCCAGCGCCGCGTCGTACACCCGCTGCGTGAGCTCCGGGCCGGCGACCGCCTCCAACAGCAGCAGGTGGGAGGCCTCCGGCGCATGCAGCCCGGTCAGCAGCGCGTCCACGGTCCGGGCGGGACGCTCCGGCGAGAGCACCAGGTCGGTCCAGCCTTCAGCGGCTGTGACCAGACCGTCCGGCCCGGCGGCCGACTCCAGCGCCCGCGTCGCCGTGGTGCCGACGGCGATCACCCGACGGCCGCGCTCGCGGGCCCAGTTCACCAGCGCCGCCGTGCTCTCCGGCACCTGGAACCACTCCGCCAGCGGCGGCTCCCCGGAGTCCTGCGAGGACACCCCCGTGTGCAGGGTGATCGGCGCCATCAGCACGCCCCGGGACACCAGCCGGGTCACCAGTTCGGCGCTGAACGGGCGGCCCGCGCTCGGCATCTCGGCGCTGCCGTCCGGCCCCGACCCGGGCGCAGCGTGTGCCTCCGTGGCGAAAACCGTCTGGTAGTCGGCCAGGGGCCAGCGGTCCGTGACGTACCCGTACCGCACCGGTCGGCCGGCCCGGGCCAGGAGATCCTTGAGGTCGCCGGCGGCCCTCGCCCGCCACAGCCGGTTGCGGTCGCTGTCGCGGGGGTACGGCGAGAGCAGCGTGAGCGTGGTCGCGGGGTGCTTGGGCGGCCGGTCCGAGGCGAGGCGCAGCCGCTCGCCAGGCGTCGCGTCGAGCACCGGCCGGCTCGCGTCGGGTGCGGAGCGCAGCTCGACGACGTGGTCGCCGTCCGCCAGCGTGGTCGAGACGTGCACGACCACCGGCGCGCCGTTGGACTCCCGGGTCGCGTCGACGGCCGCGGGCACGGTGCGCGAGGTGTTCACCACGAGCAGGTCGCCCGGGGTGAGAAACCGTTGCAACTCCCGGAACCGAGCGTGGGTTGTCGCGCGCTCGTCGGCGACCAGCAGCCGCACCTCGTCGCGCGCCAGGCCGAGCGCCTCCGGCGGGCCGCTGGCCGACAGCTCGTCGGGGAGCGTGAACCGGGTGCTCGGCCGCCGCGGCAGCGTGGCGATCATGCCGGGACCGCCAGTTCGGAGGCGCGCAGCCGCCCACTCGCGGGCCGGTCGTCGATCAGGCGCAGCAGCGCGGGGACCACGGTCTCCGGCTCGGGCCGGTCAGAGATGTCCTCGTCAGGGAAGGCGGCCTGGTGCATCGCGGTGCGCATGTCGCCGGGGTCGAACGCGTACACGCCGAGGCGGGGGTGTTCGGCGGCCAGGATCGCGGTGAGGTGGTCGAGGGCGGCCTTTGCCGAGCCGTACCCGCCCCAGCCCGGGTACGCCTCAACTGCGGCGTCGGAGCTGATGTTGACCACGACGCCGGTCTCCGAGAGCCGGGGGAGCAGGAGCTGCGTGAGCGCCAGTGGAGCGAAGACGCCGACCTGGTAGACCCGCTCCAGCACGTCGAGCGGGTAGTCGGCGAGCGCCGGCTGCGGGCTCGGGCCGAGGAAGCTGGCATTGTTGAGCAGCAGATCGAGCTGCCCGGCCTGGGCGACAGCGTCGGCCAGTTCGCGTCGGTGGGCGGGGTCGGCGACGTCGCCGGGGATGGCGGCGACCTGGGTGACCGCGGACAGCTCGGCGGCGGCGGTCCGCAGCGCGTCCTCGCCGCGGGCGTCGATGACCAGCGTGCAGCGCCGTTCGGCGAGCGCGCGGGCGGCGGCCAGGCCGAGTCCGGCTGAGGCTCCGGTGATCAGCGCGACGGGCATTGTGTCCTCCTCGTGTCGTCGGGCTGACCCAATCCTTCAACTTGAAGCAAACTTGAAGTCAAGGGAGCGTGGTGTGATCCAGGACGCTCTGCGCCGCCGTGCGGGCCACCGGGAGGAGAGGTTGGTCCGCGGGACTTCGATGCGGTCAGGCGTTGGCTGGTTGCCGGGGGTGAGTGGTGATCGCGCTCGCGGCGACGAGGGCTGTCAGCACCAGCGCGGCCAGGTGGATCGGCGCCGGACTGAACGGCGTGAGCAGCACCAGCGCGGCGGCGACCGGGTACCCGACCACCACGGCGCGGCCCCGCGACGCGGCGTTGGGCCACACGTGCAGCGCCCACAACCCGAGCAGGTAGATCGCGACCGGCGCCGCGATGGCGTACCCGGTCGCCACGCCGCCCAACGCGCTGTGGCCGGTCTTGTGGTCGACCGCGACCTGCAGGCCCGCCCCGACGGCTGCCGCCGCGGCGAAGATCACGTAGTGCCCGTACCCCCAGAAGATCGCCCGCGGCAGCGACCGCAACAGATGGTGCACCGGCTGGTCGAAGTACAGCCACCACATCGCGAAGACGGTTGCCAGTCCGGCGGCGGCGAGCGACACCAGGCCCAGGTCTCCCTTGCCGATGCTCACCGCCGACTGCACGGCCGTGCTGGCTGCCAGGATTGACTCGCCGAGCACGATGATCGTGAACAGCCCGTACCGCTCGGTGATGTGCTGAGGGTGCCAGGTGGTGCTCGCGGCGCGCTCCGCCCAGACCGGCACCGCCAGCTCGGCGATGATGAGCGCCCCGATGGTGATCGCGGTCCACGACTCGGGTGTCCAGAGCCGCAGAATCCAGAGCACCTGCGCCGCCGCGATGCCGCCGGCGTAGCGCAGCGCGCAGGCGCGGCGCTCGGGGTCCGAGCGGGCCACGCGCAGCCACTGCGTGCCCATGGCGAGGCGCATGATCACGTATCCGAGGACGACGACCCGCAGGTCGCCGCCCTCGAACGCCGGCTTGATGCCCGCGGCGAACACCAGCGCGCCGGCGATCTGCACCAGCGTGGTCAGCCGGTACGGCCCGTCGTCGGTGTCGTACGCCGACGCGAACCAGGTGAAGTTCATCCACGCCCACCAGACGCCGAAGAACATCAGCAGATACCACGGCAACGCGTGGGCGAGGTGGCCTTCGGAGAGCGCGTGGTGCAGCTCCCCGGCGGCGAGCGCGACGGCGACCACGAAGCACAGGTCGAAGAACAGCTCCAGCGGAGTCGCGGCGCGGTGCTCCTCGTCGGCTCGGCGCGGCGACATCACCCGGTGCCACGGGTGGTGGGTCAGCGTGGGCTGGGACACGAGGAGAAACTACACCGCGCCCCACTCCTGATCATGGCGTCCGAGGGTGTGCTCACCGGAGAGTGGGAGACTGGCGGTATCCGGATCCGCGCGCGCCCGCGACAGCAGCGGCCCCGAAGGAGCCCCAGACGATGAACCTCCTGACAGCGACGCAGGCGGCGGCCGTGCGCCTGGTCTTCTCGCTGCCCGCGCCGGTGCGGCGCGCATTGGCCGGCGCCCCGATCCGCGCCGAAGGGCAGGGACTCGACCTCGACATGCAGCTGTTCCTGCGGCTGCAGGAGCGCTCCGGCAACGCGCTGCGGAAAGGCGACGCCGAGGCCGCGCGGCGCCACGCCGACATCGGCGACGAGATCATCCGCGGACCGCGGGTGGCGCCGGTCGACGTGCGGGCCCTGGACGTGCCGGGCGCCGCCGGCCCGATGGCCGCCCGGCTGTACACCCCGCATTGGCTCGCCCCGGCCGCCGGCCTGTTGATCTACTACCACGGCGGCGGCTGGACCGTGGGCAGCCTTGACACCCACGACAACATCTGCCGATTCCTGGCCCACCACGCCGGGGTGCGGGTGCTCTCGCCGGCGTACCGGTTGGCGCCGGAGCATCCGTTCCCGGCGGCTGCCCGGGACGCGTACGCCGCCTTCGAACACGCTGTCGAGCACGCCGAGGAGCTGGGGGTCGACCCGGCGTCGATCGCCGTGGGAGGCGACAGCGCGGGCGGCAACCTGGCGATCGTGACCGCGCTGCAGGCGGCCGAGTCCGGCGGGGCGCGTCCGGCGTGCCAGCTGCTCATCTACCCCGCGACGGATCACACGGTGCGGCGGGAGTCCCGGGAGCGGTACGGGCGCGGGTTCTTCCTCACCGACGAGGAGATGACCTGGTTCGGCGACAACTACCGAGGGTCGGCCGACGTGGCCGAGCCGCACCTGTCGCCGCTGCACGCTGACCTGGCGGAGCTGCCGCCGGCGTACCTCGCGGTGGCGGGGTTCGACCCGCTGCGCGACGAAGGCCTGGCCTTCGCGGAGAAGCTCGCCGAGGCCGGCGTCGACGTCACCGTGCGGCGCTTCGACGACCTGATCCACGGGTACGCCAACTTCTTCGGCTTCAGCCGCCGTGCTCGGGAAGCGATGGGCGACGCGGCCCTCGCGCTGCACCGGGCCATCGGCGCCGCTGCCCAGGAAGCCACGGCGCAGGACGCATCCCGGCGACCATGCCGTCGACCAGGAATGTCGGCTTGAGCTGCCCGTTCGCACCGCGTTGCCCTCCGCGTGTGCCGCCCGTTCCTTCCCAGGTATGTCACCCCACGGGTACGACAGGAGGCTCGCCGGAGTCAGCCTTCCAGCAGGGTGCGGGCGTCTCTTGCGATTTCTTGGTCTTCCCTTGCTTCGATCAGCAGGACCCGTGCGGTTGAGGTCTCCGCGGTCAGGTCGGCGTCGGGGCGTGCGTCCTTGTTGGCGGCGGCGTCCAGTCGTACCCCCAGAAAAGCCAGGCCCGCGACGGCGCGGGACCGGATTTGCCAGTCGTGCTCGCCAACGCCACCGGTGAACGCCAGCGTGTCCAGGCCGCCCAGCGACGCGCACATCGCCGCGATGCCGGCGCGTAGCCGGTGCAGATAGACCTCGATCGCCAGCTCGGCGTCCTGCTCGCCCGCGTCGGCGAGGTTGGTGACCGTGCGCATGTCGGCGTGCCCGGACAGCCCCAGCAACCCCGACTCGTGCACCAGCTTGTGCTCCACCTCTTCCGGCGACAGCCCGGCGCGGCGGATCAGCCACAGCACCAGACCCGGATCCACGTCGCCGGACCGGGTCGCCATCACGAGGCCCTCCAGGGGAGTGAAGCCCATCGTGGTGTCGACGCACGTGCCGTCGAGGACGGCGGACAGCGAGGAGCCGGCGCCGAGGTGGCACGTCACCAGCCGCGACACCGGCCCGCCGGTCAGCTCAGGGGCGCGACGGGCGGCCCAGGCGTGGGACAGGCCGTGGAAGCCGTACCGCCGGATCGGGTACGCCTTCCGCCACGTCTCCGGCACCGCGTACGTCTCGGCGGCCGCCGGCAGCGTCCGGTGGAACGACGTGTCGAAGCACGCGACGTGCGGCCGGCCGGGCCAGGCCGCGCGCGCCAGCCGCGCCGCCCGCAACGCTGGCGGCTGATGCAGCGGCGCCAGGTCGGCGAGCGCGGCGAGCTGGTCGAGCACCGTGTCGTCGATCAGCGTGGGGCCGGTGAACTGCTCGCCGCCGTGCACCACCCGGTGGCCCACGGCGTCCGCCTCCGGCGCCTCGGACAGCAGCTGTGAGAACTCCTCGTCGGACAGCTCCGGCAGCGCCGGCTCGTCGTGTCGCCACACCACGGAGTCGTCGGGCTCCAGCAGCCGCAGCTTCACACTGCTGGAGCCGGTGTTGACGACCAGCACACGCATCGCGCCGCCTCTCGATCAGGTGCTTCAGCTCAGCACTCAGCCTGTCCTCTCAGCACGGCCACGTCCAGTCGCGGACGTCCGGCGGGTCCTCGCCGTACGCGCGCGCGTGGGCGGCGCACCGCTCGCGCTCCCGCGCCATCCGCTCGCGCACGTCCGCGTGCCGGGAAGCGAGCCCCGGCATCCGGTCGATCACGTCCATGACGAGATGGAACCGGTCCAGGTCGTTCAGCATCGCCATGTCGAACGGCGTGGTCGTGGTCCCTTCCTCTTTGTACCCCCGCACGTGCAGGTTGCGGTGGTTGGTTCGGCGATAGGTCAGGCGGTGGATCAGCCCGGGATAGCCGTGGTACGCGAAGAGGATCGGCTTGTCCGTCGTGAAGATCCGGTCGAACTCCGGGTCGGGCAGGCCGTGCGGATGCTCCGACGGCGGCTGCAGCCGCATCAGGTCGACCACGTTGACGACCCGGACCCGCAGCGAGGGGATGTGCTGCCGGAGCAGGTCCGTCGCGGCCAGGGTCTCCAGCGTCGGCACGTCGCCGGCGCAGGCCAGCACCACGTCGGGCTCGCCGGGCGCGCTGGCCCAGTCCCAGACGCTTGCGCCGCGCCGACAGTGCTCGATCGCGCTCCGCATGTCCAGCCACTGCGGCGCCGGCTGCTTGCCGGCGACCACCACGTTGACGTAGTGGCGGCTGCGCAGGCAGTGGTCCATGGTGGACAGCAGCGTGTTCGCGTCCGGCGGCAGGTAGACCCGGATGGTGTGCGCCTTCTTGTTCACCACGTGGTCGATGAAGCCGGGATCCTGGTGCGAGAAGCCGTTGTGGTCCTGCCGCCACACGTGGCTGGAGAGCAGGTAGTTCAGCGACGCGATCGGCTCGCGCCAGGGGATGTCTCGGCTGACCTTCAGCCACTTGGCGTGCTGGTTGAACATCGAGTCCACGATGTGGATGAACGCCTCGTAGCTGGCGAACAACCCGTGCCGACCGGTGAGCAGGTACCCCTCCAGCCAGCCCTGGCACAGGTGCTCGGAGAGCACCTCCATCACCCGGCCGTCGGGATCGAGATGGTCGTCGCCGGGCTCGATGCGCGCGGCGAACGCCCGGCCGGTGACGTCGAAGACGGCGTCGAGTCGGTTGGACTTCGCCTCGTCCGGCGAGAAGACCCGGAACCGGTCGCGGTTGGCGTCGACCACACCGCGAAGCCACTCGCCGAGCTGTCTGGTCGCCTCGGTGGTCGGCGCGCCGGGCCGGTCGACGGCCACGGCGTGGCCGCGGAAGTCCGGCAGGTCGAGGTCCCGCAGGAGCAGGCCGCCGTTGGCGTGCGGGTTGGCGCTCATCCTCCGGTCGCCGGCCGGCGCCAGGGCCGTGATCGCGGCGACCGGCGCGCCGCCGGCGTCGAACAGCTCCTCAGGACGGTAGCCGCGCAGCCACGTCTCCAGCGCTTCGAGGTGCTCCGGGTCGTCGCGGACATTCGCCAGGGGCACCTGGTGGGCCCGGAAGGTGCCCTCGACCCGCGCGCCGTCGACGGTCCTGGGCCCGGTCCAACCCTTGGGGGTACGCAGCACGATCATCGGCCATCGAGGAGGCTCTGTGTGGTGGCCGCCGCGAGCCCGGCGCTGGATCTCGGCGATCTCGTCCAGGGCGGTGTCGAGGGTCGCGGCAAGCTGACGGTGCACGGCAGCCGGGTCGTCGCCAGCCACGACGCGCGGGGCGTAGCCCTGCCCGCGGAAGATCGACAGCAGGTCCGCCTCCGGAATCCGGGCCAGCACAGTCGGATTGGCGATCTTGTAGCCGTTCAGGTGCAGCACCGGCAGCACCGCGCCGTCCCGCGCCGGGTTGACGAACGCCGTCGACAGCCAACTGCCGGCCAGCGGCCCGGTCTCGGCCTCCCCGTCGCCCACCACGCACACGGCGAGCAGGTCCGGGTTGTCGAACACCGCTCCGTACGCGTGGGACAGCGAGTAGCCCAGCTCGCCGCCCTCGTGGATCGAGCCGGGCACCTCGGCGGTGACGTGACTGCCGATGCCGCCCGGGAACGAGAACTGCCGGAACAGCCGGCGCATCCCGGCCTCGTCCCGGCTGACCGAGGGATGCAGCTCGCTGTACGTGCCTTCCAGCCACGTGTTCGCCACGATCGCCGGGCCGCCGTGGCCGGGCCCGGTGACGAAGAGGGCGTGCAGGTCGCGGGCCCGGATCGCGCGGTTGACGTGCGCGTACAGCAGGTTCAGGCCGGGGCCGGTGCCCCAGTGCCCGAGCAGGCGCGGCTTGATGTGCTCGGGCCGCAACGGCTGCCGTGACAGCGGATTGTCCAGCAGGTAGATCTGGCCGACCGTGAGGTAGTTCGCCGCCCGCCACCACGCGTCGAGCCGGTCGAGCTCATCCCGAGCCACACCTCTGTGGTCGATGTCGCGAGGCGTGATGACCATGGCCCTACCGTCCCCCGGAGGGGCCGGCGGCAAACGGTCCTCCCTCTGGTATGGCACTCACTCGGCGGCGAACGCCTCGAAGAACGGGGGAAGGCGGCGGGTGTGGGGCCCACGCACGAGAAAACAGCCGGTGCACGGGGCCGCGAACCGGGCCTGCCGTCCGATATGGTCAGCACCGGCATATCAGTGCTGGACATAGTGGGTTCTGAACCGGTGGCTCCGCGGAACGGCGCTGCCGTTCAGATGTCGCGCCATACCGGATTGCGCCCGGATTGCCATGAGCATCCGGTCCGGGCCGTGATCCGCACTGGAGGCATTGTTGATCATGCGTATTAATCTGCGCGCGCGTTTGGTGATCTTCGGCGCAATAGTGGCGGTTCTTTTCGGCGTGCACATAGCCCCGGCCTCGGCCGAGTTGGAGGCCGGCGCGGCCGCCGTCAGCAAGAGGATGACGTATGTGCCGTCGGACGACGCCAGCGCCTGGTACTGGGAGGCGCAGATGGACCGGGAGATCGGCGCGGGGGCGATCGAGCAGCGGGTGGAACTGCCCAACCCCCAGCGTCCCGGCACACTGCCGGTCGCGTACCTGAACGGCGAGCCGAAGAAGCTTCCCGTGCTGAGGTTCGACCTTGCCGGCCGTGGCGTGCCCAAGGGCTCCCAGGTCACGTCGTTCGTCCTGACCATCGTCGAGGAGACCGAGCCCGGCGAGGCCCCCACGCTCAACGTCGGCGGCAAGACGCTGCAGGCCTGCGGCGTCACCAAGGCGTGGGAGAAGGCCGACAAGCCCGAGCTCTGGGACGACAGGCCGAAGACGTCCGACCTGTGCGCCGAGGGCACGCGCAAGGCGCCGGAGGCGGGCGAGACGGGGCCGGTCACGTGGACCTTCGACCTGTCGAAGGTCGCCGCTGGCTGGGCCGCGGATCCGCTCAAGAACCACGGCGTGATGTTCAGTGGCGCCGAGCCCGGCGAGGGCCTCGAGGGCACGTGGCAGGTCAACCTCAAGATCCCGGTGCGCGACGACGACGCCACCCCGGAGACCGATGAGGCGAAGGAGACCGCTGGCCGGGTGAAGGCGACGATGACGTACCTGCCGAGATCGGCGGGCACGGGGGGCCCCGGCGGCGTGCCCGTCGGCCCGGGCGTGCCCGGCGGAGGCACGCCGGGTGGGCTCCTTCCGGGTGGAGGCGCGCCGGTCGGCGGAGGGTCGCCGACGGGTGACCCGCCGGCCGCCGGCCCGGGCATCATTGGCTCCCCCGGGCCGATCATGAGTTCCGCGCAGACCTCGCGCCTGCCCTGGTACGTGTGGCTGCTGATCCCCCTCACCCTCGCCGGCGTGGTCCTGGTGCACGGGGCGCTCGTCGAGACCCCTCCCACGGCGCCGGGCGCCGGGCCTCCCGCAGCCCGCCGAAGCGGATCGCTGCCGAGGCTGCTGGGTTGGCTCAAGGCCGGCCTCGCGGCGAGGAGGGACCGTCCGTGAGAGAGCGAGGCGGGCACCGCGTCACCAAGCGGGCGTTCACCAGCTCCTGCTAGGGCGTGTCCTGCCGGCCAGGGGTCGAGACCGGATCGCGGTTCGGCTCCTCGGCCCTCCGGCCGGCGGGGGACTCGCCCGCGCCACGGCGGCGGAGCGCCTGGCGTCAGGAGCGAAAGTTGATCTTTTCGGCGATCCAGGCTCGCCCTGCCTTGCCGTCGTCGGCCAGCAGGATCACCTGCTCGCCGACGCCGGTCGCGGTCATCAGGTGCTCTCCAGCCGTGGTCGGGCGGGTCGGGGTCTTCACCGGACGCCAGCCCTTGCCGTCCGGCGAGGCCCAGAGCTGGTAGCGCGTCTGGTCGCTCACCGCCGCCACCAGCCCGTCGCCGGCCCGGGTGAGCCCCGAGACGAACGGGCTGGCCCTGCCGTCCGGGTCGACGCCGCCGAACCGCGCCGCGCGTCGCCACTTGCCGTCGGCGCCGGTGCGCCGCCAGGCCGCGAACGCGTCGTCCAGCAGGCCCATGGCGTACACGCCGGCGCGGAAAGCGATCACCCGCTGCGCGTCGGTGTAGCCGTCGCCTGTGGGCATCCTCTGCCGCGTCCACACGCGCCCGTCGGCAGACGTCCAGCTCATCGGCACACGCGCCACCCGCCCGTCCAGCGCCGCGTTGCCGACCACTGTCCAGACGCCGTCGGCGTGCACCACGTCCCGGGCCGCCGTGTCGACCTCGGGGTCGCTGGACAGCTGCGGGTCGGAGTCGACCAACGTGAAGTCGCGGGCGTCCCCGGAGATCCACACGGCGGCGCCGCTCATCCGGTTGCCCGCGATCATCCAGCCGGTCTCGCCGGCCGCCATCCGCTCGACGCTGACGGCCCTCGGTCCGCCGTACAGCTCGAACCGGGCGTCCACGTCGACGAAGACGCCGTCGTCGCGGGGATACCAGGTGGTCACCCGCGGGTTGCCGTGCGCGCCGCCGGACTTGGCGCCGAGCAGCGCGAGCTGCCCGTCCCGGCAGGACGCGGAGTAGATCACGGCGCGGTGTCCCCAGTACGTGCGGGGTTTGAAGGTCAGAGGCGTCCACACGCGACCGTCTTCGCTGCGCCACGCCGCCGGCTTGCTGGAGCCGTCGTCGAAGAAGACAGCGCCGGTGATGTGCTGCTGACCGCCGCACGTGACCGCGTCCCGGACCGCGATCCGGCCGGAGCGGCCAGGTGGTTGCGGCAGCGCTGCCTCACGCCAGGTGACCGGGAGCGGCGCGTCGGTGGTGGACGGCTCTGGGTCGGAGCCGTTGGTGCAGCCGGCCGCCATGGTGAGCGCCAGCATCAGTCCCGCGAGTGTGCGCACGGCTGCGATCCTACGACCCCGGGTCCGTCTCGACGGACCGCAAACATGCCGGATCGCGCGACCTGCGCTGGACCCCTTGACGTGCGCGCCGCGGGGCGTCGACAGCGATCGGTAGTGTGCCTGGGAGTGCGCCTTGCGGCCGGCGCGGCCGGAGCGGGTTGACTGCTGCGTGTGACCGTCAGCCCACGGACCATGAGGAGCAGTAGGCCGTTTGGTGATTCCGGGACATCGGCGGGTGTAGCAGGATCGAGGTAGGCAGAGGCGGAGGTGCGCGGTGTCGGGTGACCCTGCAACGACGAAGCCGTTCGCTTCCTCGGCGGATCTCGCCGAGAAGGAGCAGACGCTGGAGATCCTGGCCGACGGCGTGTACGCGCTCACGGCCGAGGGTGACCCGAACGTCGGGGCGATCGAGGGCGAGGATTTCCTGGTCTGCTTCGAGGCGATGGCCACTCCGACAGCCGCCAGAGGCTGGCTGGCGCGGCTGCGTGAGCACACCGACAAGCCGGTGCGATACCTGGTGCTCTCGCACTACCACGCGGTGCGGGTGCTCGGCGCCAGCGCGTACGACACGAGCGTCATCGTGGCCCACCAGAACACCCGTCACCTGATCGCCGAGCGCGGGCTGCAGGACTGGCAGAGCGAGCTGGCGCGGATGCCCAGGTTGTTCAAGGAGCCGGATTCGATCCCCGGCCTGACCTGGCCGACCGTGACCTTCTCCGACCAGCTCAGCATCGATCTCGGCGGCGACCGGGGCGAGTTGGTGCTGCGGCACTGCGGGCGGGGCCACACCTCCGGCGACATCGTGGCGTGGCTGCCCCGGCAGCGGGTGATGTTCGCCGGTGACCTGGTGGAGGCCCAGGCCGCGTTGTACACCGGCGACGCGTACCACCGGGAGTGGCTGACCTCGACGTTGAACGAGGTGGCCAGCATGCGGCCGGAGGCGCTCGTCGGCGGCCGCGGCGCCGTGGTGCGCGGGCCGGACGCGGTGTCGGCGGCGATCGCGCAGACCCGGCGGTTCCTCAAGGCGCTGCTGGCCGAGGTCGGAGCGGTGCACGCTGTCGGCGGCACCCTCAAGGAAGCGTTCCACCTGGCGCACGCCGCCCTGGCGCCCGAGTACGGCGGCTGGCCGATCTTCGAGCACTGCCTGCCGTTCGACGTGGCGCGCGCGTGGGAGGAGCTGGACCGGGTCGAGCATCCGACGATCTGGACCCCGGAGCGGGATCGGGCGGTGTGGGACCAGCTTCAGAGCTGACCCCGGGCGCCGCCGCGAGCCACAGTCGACGGGACAACCGACCGGGAGGATTCCAGCCGTGACAGTGTTGGTGATCGGGGCCGGGCCGGTGGGGCTCGGCACGGCGTTGCTGCTCGCCCGCCGGGGAGTGCCGACGATCGTCTGCGAGGTGGCGACGGAGCACCAGATCGTCGGCTCCCGCTCGATCTGCACGCAGCGCGACGTGATCGACATCTTCGCGCGGATCGGCTGCGCCGAGGAGCTGCTCGACGAAGGGGTGACCTGGCGCACCGGGCGCACCTTCTACCGCGAACACGAGCTGGTCACCGTGAACTTCCCCGACCCCGGTGGCGCGGCGCTGCCGCCGTGGATCAACATCTCGCAGGCCAGCGTGGAGGGGCGTCTGTTGGAGCGGGTCGCCGCCGAGCCGCTGGTCGACCTGCGGTGGGGCTGCGAGCTGACGGCGCTGTCCCAGGACGACGCCGGTGTCACCGTGCGGACGAGCCAGGACGAGTTTCGTGGCGACTATCTCGTCGCCGCGGACGGGGCGCGATCGACGGCGCGGCGTCTGCTGGGTGTCGACTTCCCCGGGGAGTCGTACGTGGACAAGTTCCTGATCGCCGACATCCGCGCTGAGCTGCCGTTCCCGAACGAGCGCCGCTTCCACTTCGACCCCGAGTGGAACCCGGGACGGCAGGTGCTGGTGCACCAGTGCCCGGACTCGGTGTGGCGGATCGACTGGCAGGTGCCGCCGGACTACGACCTGGAGGCCGAGCGGGCCTCCGGCGCGCTCGACGCGCGGATCCGCCGCATCACCGGGGACCGGCCGTACGAGATGGTGTGGCTGACGGTCTACCGGTTCCACGAGCGGTGCGCCGAGGAGTTCCGGGTCGGGCGCGTGTTCCTGGCCGGGGACGCCGCGCACCTGTACGCGCCGTTCGGCGCCCGGGGTCTCAACTCCGGGATGCAGGACGCGGAGAACCTGGCCTGGAAGCTGGCGTACGCGCTGCGGGGCTGGGGCACGGGGACTCTGCTCGACAGCTACCACGTCGAGCGGCGCGCGGCGGCCCGGGAGAACCTGCGGGTCACCAGCGAGACGATGCGCTTCCTGGCGCCGCAGTCCGACGCCGAGTGGGCGGCCCGGAGGGACGTGCTGGAGCGCGCCGTGACCGATCCCGGGGCGCGGCGGCACATCAACTCGGGCAAGCTCGCGGAGCCGTACTGGTATCTGGACTCGCCGTTGACCACGCCGGACGGCGGGGCAGACGACTTCCCGGCCGCGCCCGGCGCCCCGCGCCCTCCGGTGGCCGGGGTGCTCTGCCCGGACCCGCCCTGCCTGCTGCCCGGCGGCCGTCGCGGTCGGTTGCGGGAGCTGTTCGGCGGCGGGTTCGTCGTGCTCGCTGATGATCCTGAGGGGGTACGAAGCGCAGCGGCCGCCGCGGTGGGCGCGCCTGTGGCGGCGTACCCGCTGAAAGAGCTGGACCTCGACGGCGCCGTGCGGTCCGCGCTCGGCGCGACCGACCGCAGCGTCCATCTGGTGCGCCCCGATGGGCACCTCGCCGCCGCGCTGCCGGATGCGGATCCGGGTGCGGTGGCGGCCGCGGTGCGCCGGGCCTGCGGCGGCCAGTAGATTCCCGCGCTCGCGTCTCCGGGTACCGGTAGGGGGACACCTGTCGAGGTCGAGTGCTCATTAATGCGTACTATTGGCTTGTTTCACGCACGCATGCTCAGAACGCGAGGTGGACGAGTGGGTGAGTTGCACATCGCGGCCGAGATCGACAGCCAGCCGGAGTGCTGGCGGCGCGCAGTCGAGCACGCCGCCGAGGACGCCGAGCTGCTGCCGCGGCCGGGGGAGCGGGTGGCGGCGATCGGCTGCGGCACGTCGTGGTTCATGGCGATGGCGTACGCCGCGCTGCGCGAAGCCGCGCCGGGCGGAGGGCTCACCGACGCGTTCGCCGCGTCCGAGTTCCCCGTCGGCCGGGCCGGCGCCGGGCGGTACGACCGGATCGTGGCGATCACCCGTTCCGGCACCACCACCGAAGTGATCGACCTGCTCGCCGCCGTGCGCGGCGTGACCCCCGCGACTGTGCTGACCGCGGCGCCGGGCGCGCCGGTAGCCGAGCTGGCATCCCCGGTGGTGTTGTCGTATGCCGACGAGCGCTCCGTGGTGCAGACCCGGTTCGCCACGTCCACGCTGGCGCTGCTGCGCGCGTCGCTGGGCGAGGAGCTGGCCGGGGTCGTCGGCGACGCGAAGGCTGCTCTGGCGGCGCCGCTGGGCGCGCTGGTCGCCGTGGCGCAGTTCAGCTTCCTCGGCGCCGGCTGGACGGTCGGCCTGGCGCACGAGGCCGCCCTGAAGCTGCGCGAGGCGGCGCAACTGTGGACCGAGGCGTACCCGGCGATGGAGTACCGGCACGGGCCGATCAGCATCGCCGAGCCCGGCCGGGCAGTGTGGATGTTCGGCACGGCGCCGGCCGGCCTCGCCGAGGAGGTCGCCGCCACGGGCGCGGAGTTCGTGACCAGCGACCTGGACCCAATGGCCCACCTGGTGCTCGCCCAGCGCGTGGCGATGGCGATAGCCGCGGCGAGAGCCCTAAACCCCGACCACCCAAGAGCCCTGACCCGCTCAGTAATCCTCGACTGACAGCGCGCGGCGCGGCGCGGTCCTCACGTTTTGTGGACTTTTGGCTGCTTCACGGCCCCCCCGTTTGGCCGCCAGTTAGCGGTAAATGGCGGTCAAGGGAGGGGGTGATGGTGGTTAGGCGTTGGGTGGCTCGGGTCAGGGCGACGTATACGTCGTTGCTGCCGCGTCGTGACTCTGCCTTGATGCCTTCTGGGTGCACCACCACTACTGAGTCGAACTCCAGGCCCTTGGCCTGCCGGACCGTCAGCAGCACCACTCGGCTGCGCAGCTCCGGGTTCTCACCGACCGCCACGTCGCCGACGGCCTCCGACACCGCCTGGGACACCTCGCCGGCCAGGGCAGCCGGCGCGATCACACCTACCCGGCCCTCGCCGACCAGCTCCGCCTCCTCGGCCGTGACCTCGCCGACCAGCGTGGCCAAGCTGGCCCGGGACGCGGTCAGGTGTCGGGGCGGGACGCCCGTGGCGCGTACCGCTCGCGGCACCCGCAGCGACGGGTCGATCTCGGCCAGCACCTTGGCGGCCACCTCCATGATCTCGGCCGGGGTGCGGTAGCTGATCGTCAGCTCCTCCTGCCGCCAGCGCCCCGGCGCGTACGGATCCAGCGCCCGCTCCCACGACGACGTGCCGGCCAGGTCACCGGTCTGCGCCACGTCGCCCACGATCGTCATCGACCGGCTCGGGGAGCGGCGCATCAGCAGCCGCCACGCCATCGGCGAGAGCTCCTGCGCCTCGTCGACGATGATGTGCCCGTACGCCCAGGCGCGGTCCTCGGCGGCCCGTTCGGCGGTGGTGCGGTAGTCGCGCTCCTCCTGCCGCTCGGCCAGGTCCTCGGCGCGCAGCAGGTCCATCGCGACCAGCACCTCGGCATCCTCGGCATCCTCGTCCTCGAAGTCGAAGGACCGGGAGCCCGACATCAGCTCCAGCACGCCCTCGGCGTACCCGATCCGCTCCCGCCTGGCGCGCTCGGCGAGCACCTTGGCGACGCTGTCGTCCTCGCCGAGCAACTCGGCCGCCTCGTCGAGCAGCGGCACGTCGGCCGGGGTCCACCCGCCGTCCGGGCTCGGCGTCTCGCCGGCAGCGGAGTCGGCGGCGGGCCGGTGCAGGAGCTGACGCTCGTCCCGCTTCATCCGGGGGGCCGCGGACGCCAGGGCGTCAGGGGAGGCGTACAGGTCGGTGAGCAACTGCTGCGGCGTGAGCAGCGGCCACAGCTCCTCCAGGACCGCCCGGACCTCAGGTGAGTCCCGCAGTCCTTCGCGCAGCTCCGCGATGTCTCGCTGGTCCAGCAGGTTCTTTCTGGTGTACGGGTCGTCGCCGATCCGCCGCGCGAGCTGGCGGGTGAGCAGCTTGACCAGCTCCCGCACGAAGAGGGGCCGGGCCAGGTTGTGTGGCTTGCGCGATCGGCGGGCCCGGCGCCGCGCCTGCTCGACGGTGGCCGGGTCGATGCGGATCACCTCGGTCGAATAGCCGATCTCGGCCGGCGCCTCGATCGGCTCATCGGGCAGCCGCTGCCGGTCCGCGACCGCGTTGGCGATCAGGCGTTTCATAGCAGCGCGGCCCTTGACCTCGGCCGTCTCGGGCGGCTCCGCGCGTGTGGCGACCACGCCGGGGAACAGCTCGCCGACCGTCTGGAGCAGCACGCCGGTCTCGGCGAGCGACGGGAGCACCTGGGAGACGTACCGCAGGAAGGTCGCGTTCGGGCCGACCACCAGCACGCCCCGCTTGGCCAACTGGTTCCGGTGCGTGTAGAGCAGGTACGCCGCGCGATGCAGCGCCACCGCCGTCTTTCCGGTGCCGGGGCCGCCCTGCACCACCAGCACACCGCGCAGATCTGACCGGATCACCCGGTCCTGCTCGGCCTGGATCGTCTGCACGATGTCGGTCATCCGGCCGGTGCGGCTGGCGTTCAACGCGGCGAGCAGGGCGGCCTCGCCGGTCAGGCCCTCGTCGTGGCCCGCCTCGGCTGCCGCGTCCAGGTCGAGGGTCTCGTCGTGCACCTCGGTGACCACCCGGCCGCGAGTGCGGATGTGGCGCCGTCGCCGCACCCCTTCCGGGGCCGCGGCCGTCGCGACATAGAACGGCCGGGCAGCAGGCGCGCGCCAGTCCAGCAGCAGCGGCTCGTAGTCGTTGTCGGGGTCGAAGATGCCGATCCGGCCGATGTGCCGGCGCGCCGAGTCCCCCGAACGCTCGCTGCCGGAATCCCCGGAATCCCCGGAATCCCCGGAATCCGGGCGCTCGCTGTCCGAATCTCCGTTCGCGTCGAAATCGAGCCGGCCGAAACAGAGGCCTTCCTCGACCAGATCGAATTGCGCGATCTGGTCGCTGTGCATGGCGATGGCGGTGTTTCTCTCGTACCGGGCCTGGTGCGTGCCGCCGGTCTGCCGCAGCGCGGCGGCCAGGCGCTTGGACGCTTGTTCGCGCAGGTCATCGACTCGTCCGTAGAGCATGGAGAGGTGCGCCTGCTCGTCGGCGACCGCGTCGCCGAATTCAGGATCCGGCGCCATTTCGGCGGTGGTTTCCGTGGTGGCGACGACCTCGGCGGCCTGATTTGACAAGTCGTCTCCCTGTTGTGTAACCTCGTATACACAAGGCGGCGCATAGCGTCGTCTTTTTTGTGCGCCATGAACCAATTAAGATAGCGCACCTTCCATTCCACTGGCAACGTGTTGCCCAGTTTCTTGCCGGTCGCGCCCTTCTCATCCTGTGGTCGCGTCTGGTCGGCCAGCGACACGGGCGTTCAGCGAAGTCGCGCACGGTGCGCCGGGCCGCGATCGCAGCCTCCAGGGAGCCGGCGGCCGGTGTGGCGAGGGTCGGTAGGCGCATCGCTCGACGCTATCTTGGCCGGACGGCAACCCTGGCGAGTCGCGACCGGGCGCGGCGCATGGGCGGGAGGGTGCGAGATGACTGATCCGATGGAGCTGGCCCAGCGCTGCGCGGACGCGATGTACGCCGACGACCTCGCCTCGCAGAAGGCAGGCATCACTGTCGACGGGGTGGGACCGGGTCGGGCCACCGCCAGGATGACCGTCACCGAGACGATGATCAACGGCCACGCGATCTGCCACGGCGGCTATGTGTTCCTGCTCGCCGACTCGGCCTTCGCGTTCGCGTGCAACACGTACGGCGCTCCCACGGTGGCGCAGGCGTGCGACATCGTGTTCGTGCGGCCGGCGCGGCTGGGCGAGCGGCTTGTCGCGACGGCCGTCGAGCGGGGCCGGCACGGCCGCAGCGGCATCTACGACGTGACCGTGACCTGCGGCGACGACGTGATCGCAGAGTTCCGCGGCCGCTCCCGCGTGCTCAACCCCCGCGCCGACTGACCGCTGTCGCGCACTCGCTTCACCTTCTGCCCATCACGTCGGTGTGGGCGGCCCAGCCGCGCGGGTTAATAGTTGACATCGGCTAGTTGGTGAGTGATAGTTGATGTCAACTATTGTTGGGAGTGTGTGGCGTGGGTTCTCGGAAGGTCAGTAATCCGCTGGCGCTGGCGGTGTTGGCGCTGCTGTTCGAGCGGCCGATGCACCCGTACGAGATGGGCCGGCTGCTGCGGGAGCGGGACAAGGAACGGAGCATCAGGTACAACCGGGGCTCGCTTTACATGGTGGTCAACCAGCTCCTGCGCGCCGGGTTCGTCGCCGCCCAGGAGACGGTCCGCGAAGGTCAGCGCCCGGAGCGCACCGTGTACGCCCTGACCGACGCCGGCCACGCCGAGCTGCACGACTGGATGCGCGCGGAGGTCTCCACCCCGCACCAGGAGTTCCCGCGATTCATGGCGGCGCTGTCGCTGATGGGTGTGCTGCGGCCCGCGGAAGCGGCCGAGCTGCTCGCGACTCGGCTGGCGGCGCTCACCGAGCAGGTCGACGCGGTGCGCGCCGAGACCCGGGCTGCGATGGAGCACGGTCTGGACCGGGTCTTCCTGATGGAGGAGGAGTACCGGCTGGCGCTGCTGGACGCCGAGCGGGCTTTCGTGGCGAACCTCATCGAACTGATCAAGCAGCCGGACTTCGGGCAGGTCTGGCATGAATTCCACCAGGAGAGGCCATGACAGACGTGCGCACAGCTCTGGTGATCGGCGGCGGGATCGCCGGCCCGGTCACCGCGATGGCGCTGCAGCGGATCGGGGTCGAGGCCACGGTGTGCGAGGCGTACGACAGCACCGCGGACGGGGTCGGGGCGGCGCTGACGATCGCGCCGAACGGGCTGAACGCGTTGCGAGTCCTGGACGCCGACGAGGCGGTCCGCGCCGTGGGCATACCCACGCCCCGCATCGTGCTGCAGAGTGGGACCGGCAAGGTGCTCGGCGAGGTGGACGACCCGCCTGGATTGCCGACCAGCCTGACGGTCAGCCGCGCCGATCTCTACCGGGCGTTGCACGAAGAGGCGACCGGCAGAGCCGTGCGGGTCGAGCATGGTCGTCGGCTGGTCTCGGCGGAAGAGACCGGCGATGGCGTGACAGCGCACTTCGCCGACGGTTCCACCGCCCGTGCGGACATTCTGATCGGCGCCGACGGCATCCGCTCGACGGTCCGGTCGCTTGTCGACCCGGACGCCCCAGAGCCTCGATACGGCGGCCTGCTCAACTTCGGTGGTTGGACAGCCAATCCCGGGCTCGCCGCGCCCGGCGGCGCGTGGCACATGGTCTTCGGGCGCCGCGCGTTCTTCGGATACCTGGTGCAGGACGACGGTCGGGTGATGTGGTTCTCCAACCTGCCCAGTCGGGACCCGGTCACCCGCGCCCAGATGCAGGCGACGCCGCCCCGCGAGTGGTTGCGGCGGCTGCGGGAGACGTACGCCGACGACGACACCCCGGCCACGCGCATCCTGCAGCGGGTGAGCGAGGAAGAGCTGCTGATCGTCGGGCCGGTGGAGGATATGCCGACGGTGCCGCGCTGGCATCGCGGGCGGATCGTGTTGGTCGGCGACGCGGCGCACGCCACGTCGCCGAGTTCGGGGCAGGGCGCGTCACTGGCGATCGAGAGCGCCGTGGAGCTGGCCCGCTGCCTGCGGGACCTGCCTGTCGCGGAGGCTTTCGACGCGTACGAGGGCCTGCGCCGGGCTCGGGTGGAGCGGGTGATCGCCAACGCGGCCCGCACCAACAGCAACAAGGCCGCCGGCCCGGTCGCCCGGGTGCTGCGGGACCTGCTGCTGCCCGTGGTGCTCAAGCACATGCTGAAGCCCGAGAAGCAGACCTGGCTGTACGCCCACCGGATCGACTGGGACGCCCCGGTCACCGCGGATGTGGCCTCCGCCGTGCGGTTCGTCACCCCGACACGCGGGCATTGAGGCGTTGATAATTAGGTAAGGCTTACCTAAGCTCAATCCCGCTGGTTGATCGCAGATCGATGACGTGGGAGCCGCCCGATGATCGTCTCTGAGAAGAGCCCGCCGACAGACGCGCCCAGCCCCGCCGGGCCGGCGGCGTGGCGGGAGGCGAACCGCCAGCTGCTCGCCAAGGCGCTCGGCGAATGGTGCTTCGAGGCGATGCTGAAGCCGGTCGAGACCGGAGACGGCGGCTACCGGGTCGAGCTGGACAGCGGCGTCGGGTACAGCTTCGCCGCGACCCCGGGAGCGTTCGGCTGGCTCAAGGTGGATCCGAGCTCGATCACCCGCACCGCCGCCGGGATGCTCGGCAATGAGATCGGCGAGCCCGCACTCGACGCGCTGCGATTCCTCGTCGACTCCGCCTCCACGCTCGGCGCCGACGCGTCGACGCTCGCCACCTACCTCACGGAGCTGTCCGCCACCCTCGCGGCCGACGCGGCGCGACTCGCCTACGACAGTTCAGACAGCGTGGAGACCGTCTCCGATCTTCGCCAGCTGGGCCACGCCGAGCTGGAGTGCCGGATGACCGGCCACAACTGGCTGGTCGCGAACAAGGGCCGGGTCGGCTTCTCCGCCTCCGACGTCGCCCGGTACGCCCCCGAGTCCCGTCAGCCGGTCCGGCTGTGGTGGGTCGCGGTGCAGCGAGGGCTCGCAGAGTTCCGCGGCACGCCGGAGTTGAGCGAACGACAGATTCTCGCGACCGAACTGGACGAGCAGACCCGCGCCGAGTTCGCCACGACGCTGACCGACCAGAGCCTCGACCCCGACGGCTACGTCTGGATGCCCGTGCACCCCTGGCAGTGGGACCACGCGGCGCAGGTGCTGCACGCCGCTGACGTGGCGCAGCAGCGGATCGTGCCGCTCGGCGAGAGCCCCGACGCGTACCTGCCGGGTCAGTCCATCCGCACCATGGCCAACATCGGCTCCCCGACCCGGCACGACGTCAAGCTGCCGCTGAAGATCCTCAACACGCTGGTCTGGCGCGGCATCCCGCCGCACTGCACCGCGGGCGCGCCGGTGGTGACCCAGTGGTTGCGCGGCATGCTCGACACCGACCCGTACCTGGCCGGGGAGACGCGCACTGTCTTCCTGGGGGAGGTCGCGT